>JBCBWJ010000370.1:0-3207 GCA_039817165.1 Pseudomonadota bacterium
GGCGAGATATTGAGATCACATTCAATCCTGAAAACATGAGGATCAGATGATGCGTAGATTTGTGTGCCACTGTTTGGCTTTGTTGCTGTCTGTCGTGGTGCTGGCCGCCCCGGCCGACGCGCAGGACGGTCCCTTGCGGATTGAGATCACCGAAGGCGTGATCGAACCGCTGCCCTACGCCGTGCCAGCCTTTGTGCCCAGCAGTCAGGCCGCCAACGAGCTCTCAGCCAACATCGCCCGCGTCATCGCCTCTGACCTTAACGGAACAGGCCTCTTTCGCCAAATCCCGGACGCCGCCCATATCAGCCGCATCACCAGTTTTTCCAGCCCGGTGCAGTTTTCCGACTGGAAGGCGATCAATGCTCAGGCTTTGATCATTGGCGGTGTCGACGTGGATGGCTCTGGCCGTGTGACCGTGCAGTTTCGCCTATTTGACGTGTTCGCAGGCCAGGAACTGGGCCAGGGGCTGCAACTTGTCGGCACCACCGATGGCTGGCGGCGCATCGCGCATAAAGTGGCCGATCAGGTCTATAGCCGTCTCACCGGCGAGGCGGGTTATTTCGACAGCCGCGTGGTGTTCGTGGCGGAAACCGGCCCCAAGGACAACCGCCAGAAACGTCTCGCGATCATGGATTATGACGGCGCCAATGTGACCTATCTCACCGATGCCAACTCCATTGTGCTGGCCCCGCGCTTTTCGCCCCAAGGCGACCGCGTGCTCTACACCAGCTATGAAACCGGCCAACCCCGTATCTACGAGCTCGAAGTGGGTTCCGCCCGCCGCCGGGCCCTTGAAAATCAGGCGGGCACCATGAGCTTCGCCCCTCGCTTTGCCCCAGATGGCCGCAACATCGTCTACAGCCTGTCCCAAAGTGGCAACACCGACCTTTTCGCGATGGATCTGGGCACGGGCCGCAGCCAACGCCTGACCAGCGCACCCTCCATTGAAACCGCCCCCAGCTTCAGCCCCGATGGCCGCCAGATCGTCTTCGAATCCGACCGCTCCGGCACCCCACAGCTTTATGTCATGCCCACCTCGGGCGGCGAGGCGCAGCGCATCAGCTTCGGCCAAGGGCGCTACGGCACCCCCGTCTGGTCCCCACGCGGCGACCTCATCGCGTTCACCAAACAGTCCAAAGGGCGTTTCCACATCGGCGTCATGCGCACCGATGGCAGCGAAGAACGGTTGCTCACCGCGTCTTTCCTGGATGAAGGCCCGTCATGGTCGCCCAATGGCCGGGTGATCATGTTCACCCGCGAAACCCAAGGCGCGCAAGGCAGCTCCAGCCTCTATTCGGTTGACATAACCGGTCGCAACCTGCGCAAGGTGCCCACCACCACAGGCGCGTCCGACCCGGCTTGGTCGCCCTTGCAGAACTGACAACGGGCGCGCTGTATCAGGGTTGCGATCCGGGCGTGCTCACGTGGATTTGGAAAGGAGATCGCGCAGGGTGGTGTCCTCGATCAAATCACCGCTCTGCAGGTCTTGGGCAACCCGCGCGCTTGACGGGATCGCGTCCTCGATTGCGGCCTCAAACCCCAAAGTTTCATAGCGCCAATACCATCGCCGGATGTGCCAACTGGCCGTCTTTGGCAGATGCGTGTTGCGCGCCAGAGCCTCCCCGCCATTGCAGGCTTTGGTCTCAAACTGCGCGCGGCTGCGCACGGGTGCGTGATAGATCGTCATCCCGCTGTCACCTCGGCTTACCTCGTGATCGAAATGGGCGTTGTGATAGCCTTGCGTGATTTTCTCCACGCCCTTCGCCTGCATCGTGACTTTGCCAAACAGATCGCAGTAAAAATGCGGGCACGGTCGCGGGTCGGCGATGGTGTCCTCCAGTTTCGGGATCGGTTGAGGCTGCGCGACCCTGTAGATCATCCTCTCGTGCCACGCAGCGTGTTCTGGCGCGTCCCATCCGGAAAGAAGATGCACCCGCCGGCAGTTCAATATGCCTTGCCCGTCTGCAGTATCCGCGTCAATCGACGCGGGAAGATCGCGCATGTGCGGCACCCAGAACTCATCCGCATCACAAGGCAGGATCCAATCCGCGCCCACATCCACACGTGCTTCCTGTGCCATCCGCGTCATTTGACGCCCTTGGGAGAAGTCATTTTTTGGATCATCGACAATTCGGATGGGTGCCGTTCGAGCAAGATCGGACAGAATATCGCGCGTTCCGTCCACGGATCCGTTATCCAGCACCACTGCCTGCGTCACGCCATGCTCAAAATGATGGTTCAGGTTGTCGGCAATGATATCGTGCTCATCACGCACGCACATGATCATAACAAGGTTCATAGCATCCCTTTAAGGTGCGCAGGGTGAGTGGCCGATTATCCCACAAGATATGTCTTTAAGCGCCGGTGTTAAGTGCCAAAATCAACCCGGCGCAATCGCGTCGCGGAAGGTCGTGTCCCGGACAACCACGCCCTCCGCCAAATCCGTGCGAAGCCGGGCGGCCGATGGAATGGCATCCTCAATTGCAGCCTCGAACCCCAAACACTGATGCTGCCAGTACCAGCGCCGCATGTGCCAGCCCGCGGTTTCCGGCAGATCTGTGTTCCGCTCCAGCGCGGCGCCGCCATCACACGCTTTCAATTCGAACTGCGCGCGCGACCGCACCGGGAAGTGGTAGATGAGGATGCTGCTTTCGGCGCGGGTGACCTCTTTGACGTACTGCGCGTCATGGCTGCCCATAGTGATGGCGGTCAACCCATCCGCCCGCAACATCACCTTGCCGTTCAGGTCACAGTAGAAATGCGGGCATGGGCGCGGGTCAGACCTGACATTGTCCAGCTGTGGCACTGCAAAAGGCTCTGCCACGCGGTAAATCAGCCGATCCTGCCAACCTTGGGTCTCTGGCATGTCCCAGGCGGCAAACATATTGCGCCGACAGCAGTCCAGAATGTGCACGCCCGGCTCGCCATCCGCGGCAACACAAGCCGCCAAATCGCCCGAGTGCGGCACCCAGAATTCATCGGCGTCATTGGGCAGGATCCAATCTGCGCCATGGGTCTCTCGCGCCTGATGCGCCAGGCTCGTCATCAACTTGCTTTGCGAAAAATCCCGCGACGCGTCGTCAATGACCGTGACAGGGGCCGTGCGTTCGAAATCCGCCAGAATGTCACGGGTCCCGTCGACCGATCCATTGTCCAGAACGATCACTTCGCTCACCCCGCGCTCAAGATGAAAGCTCAGATTCTGGG
>JBCBWJ010000371.1:0-3206 GCA_039817165.1 Pseudomonadota bacterium
CCGAGTACTACCAGTCTGATCAGGACGTGATCGCGCCGCTTGTGGCAGAAGATTCTGCTGCCTTTGCCGCGGAAAGCGGGATCACGCCGGGCTGCTAAGGCCGTTTGATCTTTCCGGCCGCAACGCGCGTCGTTGCGGCCGGGATTTTGAGTTTTTTTGGCAAGATGAAATCGGGGACGCGGGATGCTGGATGCCGGTCAAACAGATGAGACGCTGCTTGAGGTCAACAATATCGAGGTGATCTACAATCACGTGATCCTCGTGTTGAAGGGCGTGTCGCTGAATGTGCCCAAGGGCGGGATCACCGCGCTGTTGGGCGGCAATGGTGCAGGCAAGACGACGACGCTGAAATCCATATCCAACCTGCTGAAATCCGAACGCGGGGAAGTGACCAAGGGGTCCATCAAATACCGTGGTGAGCGGGTGCAGGATTTGCTGCCCTCTGATCTGGTGAAGATGGGGGTCATTCAGGTGATGGAAGGACGGCACTGCTTTGAGCATCTGACCGTCGAAGAGAATTTGCTGACGGGCGCGTATACGCGCGGGTCGGGCAAGGGGGATATCGATGCCGATCTGGATCTGGTCTATTCGTATTTTCCCCGGTTGAAAGAGCGACGCAAAAGCCAGGCGGGCTATACCTCGGGCGGGGAGCAGCAGATGTGCGCTATCGGGCGCGCGCTCATGTCGAAGCCGGAGACGATTTTGCTCGATGAGCCGTCAATGGGGCTGGCCCCGCAGCTGGTGGAAGAGATTTTCAACATCGTGAAATCGCTTAATGAGAAGGAAGGCGCGACGTTCCTTCTGGCGGAGCAGAACACCAATGTGGCGCTGCGGTTTGCGCATTATGGCTACATCCTGGAGAACGGTCGCGTGGTGATGGATGGCCCGGCCAAGGATCTGCGCGAGAACCCGGATGTGAAAGAGTTCTATCTGGGGATGTCAGAAGAGGGGCGCAAATCCTTTCGTGACGTGCGCAGCTATCGCCGCCGGAAGCGGTGGCTGAGTTAAGGCTGCTCGCTTTGCAGCAGTTTCGCGCGCATCTCTTCGATCAGCTCCAGCGCCTCTTCCCGCGTGTTGCGGATGTTGGGGCGGAAGCCTTGGGACTCGGAGCGCATGCGGATCGTTTGCTCGGTCTCAGATCCGGCGGCGAAACGGACAGACCCGAGCGAGCCAGCCTCATTCAGACGCTTGCCCCTATGCGCATAGCGCACCCAGGCCCCAGGCAGGATCCTGCAACCGTTGAGGTTGACCAGGAAGAACCAGCGGCGGTCGCTTTCGATGATCCGCGCCTCGAGGTGGTCGTAAAAATCGTCGACGTCCCGGCTGTGGTGGAAAGTGAAATGCGAGAAATCCGCGTCCATGATAACCGTTTCGGGGTCGAAATGAACGCGTGCCTCGATCTCTTCCGCCGTGTAGTTCGGCTCATGCACGATCTTGTCGCGCCTTTTATTGGGCAGCGAAAGGATGCGCGCGATGGCGGCGTCACGGTCAATGAAAAGGTTGGGATCGAAGGCTTCGGTGTTGGCGGCGCGCAGGATTTGTGTGCGCGTGGCGTCAGAGGCATCAAAGCGAACAGAGCCCATGGAATGCGCCAGATTGAGCGCGCGGCCCCGACGGGAATAGGCCGTCCAGGCACCGGGTTCGATGCGGGTGCCGTTGAGATTGACAAGGAAGAACCAAAGCGTCTCTCCGGTTGCGGCGATCCGCTCTTCGAGGCAGTCATAGACCACGTTGACATCCATCGTGGTGTCAAAGCGGAGGTCAGAAAAATCCGCCTCCATGATCTTCATGTCGGTGTGAAAGGTGATCCGCGCGTCCATCTCAGCGCGGCTGAGGGTCGGTGTGGCGAGCGAGGCCATCGTCTTTATCCCATGGTGTCGAGAATGCAGGTCTTGAAATTCGTGCCCAATTTTTGGTCAATTAGAAAAGATATCGCATGAAGAGGGCATATGCCACAAGCTGTAACCCGATCAAGCGGCACAACCTGAGCGGAGTAACGCCGACATGACAACCTATTTTGATGACCTTGAAGCGGGCAGCCCGGAGGACAGGGCGGCGCGTTTGGCGCAGGAGTTGCCGGGTCAGATTGCGCGGGCCCAGGGGTTGGCGGGCTATGGCGGGCGGCTCGACGAAGTGGATGCGGCGGCGGTGACGGACATGGCGGCGCTGGCGCGGTTACCGGTGTTGCGCAAGTCCGATCTCGGCGCGGCGCAGGCAGCGGATGGGCCGTTTGGCGGCCTTGTGACAAAGCCCGCGCATGGGTTTGCCCATGTATTTCAATCCCCCGGCCCTCTGTATGAGCCCGGCGATGTGAGCCCTGATTGGTGGCGAATGGGGCGGTTTCTGCACGCCTGCGGGATTGGTAAGGGCGACATTGTGCAAAACTGTTTTGGCTATCACCTGACGCCGGCGGGGATGATTTTTGAAAGCGGGGCGCGGGCTGTGGGGGCGGCTGTGCTGCCGGCGGGGACCGGGCAAACAGAGTTGCAGGCACGGGCGGCTCATGATCTTGGGGTGACGGCCTATGCAGGCACGCCGGATTACCTCAACGTGATCCTGGAGAAAGCCGATGAGATGGGGCTCGCGCTCAAGATTACCAAAGCGGCGGTCAGTGGTGGTGCGCTTTTCCCGTCACTGCGGCAGGCCTACGCGGATCGCGGGATTTCCTGTTTGCAATGCTATGCGACGGCCGATCTGGGCAACATTGCCTATGAGAGCGCTGCAATGGAGGGACTGATCGTCGATGAGGGCGTGATCGTGGAGATCGTGACGCCGGGCACAGGCGATCCGGTGGCGCCGGGCCAAGTGGGCGAGGTCGTGGTGACCACGCTCAATCCGGACTACCCGCTGGTGCGGTTTGCGACCGGGGATCTCAGTGCCGTTCTGGACGGGCAGAGCCCCTGCGGCAGGACGAATTTGCGGATCAAAGGCTGGATGGGGCGCGCGGATCAGACCACGAAGATCAAGGGGATGTTCGTGCGGCCGGAGCAGGTGGCGGCGCTGGTGGCGCGCCACGATGACGTCACGCGGGCGCGGGTGATCGCGGGGCGTGCCGGCGAGATGGATGTGATGCGGGTGCAGATCGAAGGGACGGGCACGGCGGAAGACTATGCCGGGTCGGTCGTGGATGTGCTGAAATTGAAGGGCGAGGTTGAGGTGGTGACCCCTGGGAGCTTGCCCAATGATGGGCTCGTGATTGAGGATCA
>JBCBWJ010000372.1:0-3183 GCA_039817165.1 Pseudomonadota bacterium
GTTCATTCTACTGTCACCCAATCAGTTTGCTCATCAGCATGGACCCGTTCGTCCCGCCAAAGCCAAAGGAGTTCGTCATCACCGTGTCGAGACCCGCCCCTTCCACAAGGGCGGTTGCCACTTCGCCGGGGTTGATCCCGGGATCGAGGGTTTCGACGTTGATCGACGGAATGATGAAATCCCCATCCAGTGCCAGAAGACAGAAGATCGCCTCCAGCGCGCCGGCCGCCCCTTGGGCGTGGCCGGTCATGGATTTGGTCGAACTGATCGGCGGCACGTGGCCCTCGCCAAAGATGCGGCGCACGGCCTCCACCTCGCCGACATCGCCCACCGGCGTCGATGTGCCATGCGCATTGATATAGCCGACCTCGCGGCCCTCGCCCAACTGCTCGAGCGCCAGTCGCATCGCCCGCTCGCCGCCTTCGCCCGAGGGGGCCACCATATCGTGGCCATCAGAGGTGGCCGCATAGCCGGTCACTTCGGCATAGATCTTGGCGCCCCGCGCCACCGCACGCTCCAGATCTTCGAGCACGACAATCCCGCCGCCGCCCGAGATCACGAACCCGTCGCGATCCGCGTCAAACGCGCGAGAGGCGCGCTCTGGTGTGTCATTGTATTTCGACGACATCGCCCCCATCGCGTCAAAGAGACACGAGAGTGTCCAGTCGAGCTCCTCCCCGCCGCCTGCGAACATAACGTCCTGTTTTCCCATCATGATCTGCTCTGCCGCGTTGCCGATGCAGTGCAGCGAGGTCGAACAGGCCGAGGTGATGGAGTAGTTGATGCCTTTGATCTTGAATGCTGTGCTCAGATTGGCAGAGATCGTCGAGCACATCGTCTTGGGCACCGCAAAGGGGCCGATCCGTTTCGTCGCCCCGGTTTTCAGAACGGTCTGATGCGCCGCCAGCATCGCAGAGGTCGACGGCCCGCCAGATCCCGCCACAAGCCCCGTGCGCGGATCCGATACCTCCGCCTCGCTCAGGCCCGCATCCGCAATCGCCTGTTCCATGGCAAGAAAGGCATAGCCCGCCCCCGGCCCCATGAAGCGCAAGGTGCGTTTGTCGATATGGGCGGCCAGATCAATCTGTGGTGCGCCGGCGATCTGGCTGCGAAACCCATGTTCGGCCATATCTGCATTGGCGCTGATGCCCGAGCGGCCCGCCTTCAAAGAGGCGGTTACGTCCTGAGCAGAGTTTCCGATGCTGGAGACAATACCCAACCCGGTGACAACGACGCGACGCATCTTGGTTCTCCCACTTGCCAGGACCGTGACACGGTCACCCTGTCAGCTTTCGGACAAAGCGACCTTCATATCCTTGACCTGATAGATCACCTCACCATCCGCCTCAACCCGGCCATCCGCAACCCCCATTGTCAAACGGCGGGTCTGCAGCGCTTTGGTGAAATCGACGTAATAGGTCAGCATTTTTCGATCAGGCCGGACCATACCGGTGAGCTTCACCTCACCCACGCCGAGCGCATAGCCTCGCCCCTGCCAGCCCCGCCAGCCCAGGTTGAACCCGGTGAGCTGCCACAGCCCGTCAAGGCCCAGACAGCCCGGCATGATCGGATTGCCGGGGAAATGACAGTCGAAAAACCACAGATCCGGCGTGATGTCGAACTCAGCCACCACATGGCCTTTGCCATGCGCGCCCGCATCGCCGGACACTTCGGTGATCCGGTCCATCATCAACATCGGTGGCTCTGGCAATTGTGCATTGCCGGGGCCAAAAAGCTCTCCGCGGGCGCATTTCAGCAGATCCTCACGGTCAAAATGGCTTGGATACTCAGCCATAAAGACGGCCCCCTCGGTCAGTTTCCCCAGTCTCGCGCCCCTCTAGCACCCGGGCAAAGCAGCATGCAAGCCCGTGACACGCATCGCTTGACCGCGACAGGGTCACGCGCCGGTGTCAAATATCATTGAAATCGACCGGCGCGAGGGCCTATATAGTGGTATTGCAAGGAACGCATCATGACTGACACGCACGCAATTTCACGCTCGACGCAATGGTTGGCTTCGGCCAACCTGAGGCCGACACGGCAACGCGTGGCCCTGGCGGCCCTTTTGGTGGGCGACGGAAAGCATCGCCATTTCACTGCGGAAAGCCTCTTTGCCTCGGCCAAGGAGCAGGGTGAGACAGTGTCCTTGGCGACTGTTTACAATACGGTCCATGCGTTTCGTGATGCCGGGCTGGTACAAGAGGTGACGGTGGAAGGCTCCAAAAGCTACTTTGACACCAACACCCATGATCACCCGCATTTCTTCTGGGAAGATGACCAAATGCTGACCGATGCGCCCGCCGATCAGTTGGAGATCACCAGGATCCCATCTGCGCCCGAGGGCGCTGAGATCGCCAGCGTCGACGTTGTGATCCGCCTGCGCAAAACCAAGACCTGAGGTTTTCGGTGGGATCCACCATGCGGGCCATCTGCTATGACCGGTTTGGCGCGACCAGCGATGTTTTGTCGGTGGAAACGCTCGAATGTCCCACGCCTGCCGCCGGAGAGGTGCGTGTGGCGCTTCGGTTTTCGGGCGTAAACCCCTCTGACGCCAAGGCCCGCGCGGGCGCACGACCCGGCGTGACCAAACCGCCCTTCCCGCGGATCATCCCGCATTCAGACGGCTCCGGCGTGATCGACGCAGTGGGCGACGGCGTGAACACGTCCCGCCTGGGCCAACGCGTGTGGATCTACAACGGGGCCTGGCAACGCCCCTTTGGCACAGCTGCTGAAGCCATCACCCTGCCCGAAGATCAGGCCGTCCCGCTGCCCGATGATGTCAGCGACGAGGTGGGCGCGACACTGGGCATTCCTGGGCTCACAGCCGCACAGACCGTGTTCGGCGGCGGCGATGTCGCCGGGCAAACCCTGTTGATCAGCGGCGGCGCAGGTGCTGTCGGCCACAACGCGGTCCAGCTCGCCGCATGGGGTGGCGCGCATGTGATCGCGACCTGTGGGCCGGGGGCCATGGATACGGTCCGCCGCGCGGGGGCCACGCATGCGTTCGACTATGCCGATCCAGAACTTGCCGCCAAAATCCTCGATGCGACAGGCGAGCGTGGCATCGACCGCGCGATCGAGGTGGAGTTCGGCCAGAACGCGCCCCTTCTGGCCCAGGTGATGCGCCCTTTGGGCACCATCGCCACTTATGGATCCGGCAAAGACATGGCGCCCACCCTGCCC
>JBCBWJ010000373.1:0-3164 GCA_039817165.1 Pseudomonadota bacterium
GCTGTTACCGTCAAAGCCCGGTCCTGTTTCCCAATCCGGTTATTTCTGTAAAGAAGCAGAGGGCCCCAAGAGTGTCTATATCCTTGAGTTAGTAGGCGATCCGAATGCGTTTTTGGGATTTGATGCTGGCGGAAAGCGTATCATCAAAGTCGGAATATCGAAGAGCCCGATCTCACGCTGCGACAGTCTCAACAGAGCGCTTCCTGAGTGTGCTTTCAACTGGCGTGTGCACACCTCTAATGAAATGCTTGGACTAGATCAGTTTACTTCATCAAAGCCCGCGCTCCGGGCTGAAACCGCCATGAAGGAGTTCTTCCACAGGCGAGAAAAGTCTCTCGGCGGTGAATTTTTCCTGATAGATATCAATACGGTCGAACAAGCCTGGTCGGTCGGAGTGGAGGCCGCTCACTTATGACCGCACCCAGAAACGTCCCTTCAGTCTCAGTCACCTACAAGCGCACCGGCGCAACGGCGAAATCCAATGAGCTCGGCATGCGCCCTATGCAGGAGCGCGCCTTTGAGCGGCGAGGTGAGCAGTATTTGCTCATCAAGTCGCCGCCGGCGTCAGGCAAGAGCCGGGCGCTGATGTTCATCGCGCTCGACAAGTTGCGCAATCAGGGCCTGAAGCAGGCCATTATTGTGGTTCCCGAACGTTCCATCGGCGCAAGTTTCAACAATGAGCCCCTCACGCAATGGGGCTTCTGGGCGGACTGGGAGGTCAAACCGCAATGGAACCTCTGCAATGCGCCGGGCGCTGATGAAATTCGCGTTGCCGAATCCAAGGTAAGAGCTGTGGGGGAGTTTCTGGCAAGCGGCGACCCAGTTCTGGTCTGTACGCATGCAACTTTCCGCTTTGCCGTCGAAGAGCTGGGGGTCGAAGTGTTCGATGGTCGTCTAATTGCCGTCGATGAGTTTCACCACGTCTCGGCCGATGACGACAATGTGCTGGGCCGTCAGCTCAAGGAGCTCATCGCCCGCGACAAAGTCCATCTCGTCGCCATGACCGGCTCTTATTTTCGAGGCGATGCGGTACCCGTCCTCCTACCGGAAGACGAAGCCCGCTTCGCAACGGTTACTTATACCTACTACGAGCAGCTCAATGGCTATGAGCACTTGAAGGCGCTCGATATCGGCTATTTCTTCTATTCAGGTTCTTACATCCAACGAGAAGGACCTGATGACGCCTCTATTCAAGATGTTCTCGATCCAGACCAGAAAACCATTGTCCACATCCCCAGCGTCAATTCTCGTGAAAGCACCCAGCGCGGCAAGACCACGGAAGTTAGCGAGATCATGGATGCGCTCGGAGAGTGGGAGCGCAAGGACCCCGAGACCGGCTTTGATCTGGTGCGCCGTCCCGATGGGCGCATGTTGCGGGTCGCCGATCTTGTCGATGATGGGCCTGAACGCCACTCGCTGGTAGTGGCCGCACTCAAGGATCCCGCGCAAAAGAACAATCGCGATCATGTCGACATTATCATCGCTCTCGGCATGGCCAAGGAAGGCTTTGATTGGATCTGGTGCGAGCACGCTTTGACGGTCGGTTATCGCTCCAGTCTCACGGAAATCATTCAGATTATCGGCCGCGCGACGCGGGACGCGCCAGGCAAAGAACGCGCGCGTTTCACCAATCTCATTGCCGAACCTGATGCCTCAGAAGACAAGGTCACAGAAGCCGTCAACGACACGCTCAAAGCCATCGCAGCCAGTCTGCTGATGGAGCAGGTGTTGGCGCCTAAGTTCGATTTCGTCCCCAAAGGCAATGGCGAGGACGCGGACTTCGATTATGGCGACGAGGGGTACGACGAATCCCGCACAAATGTGGGTTTCAATGAGGAGCGCGGAGAGTTTCAAATTGAGATCAAGGGGCTGGTTCAGCCGGAGTCTGAGGAAGCCACTCGCATCTGCCGCGACGACTTGAACGACGTGATCACGGCCTTTGTCCAGGACAAGAAAGTTTTGGAGACAGGCCTATTTGATGGCGATCATGCCGGCGGCGATACGCCCGCAGAGGAGCTTACACTGGTCCGAATGGGGAAGATTGTTCGCGACCGCTATCCTGAGCTCTCGGAAACAGATCATGAGGCAATCCGCCAGCGCGCTGTCGCAGCCCTCGCATTGACTCAGGAGGCGAGCAAGGAGGCCGCGAAAGCTGCAATGAATGGCGGTGACACTACGAAGGCAAACACCGCGCTTATCGATGGCATTCGGAAGATCGCCATGGATGTGCGCGATCTTGACATTGACCTGATTGACCGGATCAACCCTTTCGGGGCCGCCTATGCCATCCTCGCCAAGGCAATGAGTGAGGACAGCCTCAAACAGGTCGCTGCCGTCATCGCTGGAAAGAAGATCGCGTTTAGTGAGGAAGAGGCCATGATGCTTGCCGAAAGAGCCAAAGCCTTCTTGCAGGAGCGAGAGCGTCTGCCGTCGCTCACCTCGAACGATCCCTGGGAACGGCGTATGGCCGAAGGCATCGAATTCCTAAAGCGCAAAGTGAAGGCGGAGCGTGATGGTTGAAAAAACCGCTGAAGATCTGCTCGCCGAACTCGGTGTCGAAATCGATACGCCGAAAGCCACGCCTTGCTCTCAGCAAGAGGAACGGATCATCGCAGGCTTTGAAGACATCCAGCGCTTTGTCAGCGAGCATGGACGGACGCCCAGGCACTCCGAGGAAGGCGACATCTTTGAACGGATGTATGCGGTTCGCCTTGACCGTCTGCGGGCACTCCCGGCTGCGCGCGCTTTGCTGGAGCCGCTGGATAGTCAGGGGCTACTAAGCGAGGCCGTCGCGGAGCCCGCGCCGGATGCCAGTGATCCTGAAGCCTTGCTGGCGGAACTTGGTATCGATCCGGATGCTACAAATGACGTTACAACCCTTAAACACGTGCGTCCGACGGCTGAACGAAGGGCCGCAGAAGAAATCGCCAATCGCACGCCGTGTAAGGATTTCGACAAGTTCCGTCCGTTGTTTGAGACCGTAAAGCAGGACCTCGAGGACGGAGCGCGCCAAACACGTGCGTTTGTCAAACATGCGGGTTTTCTCAAGGCCGATATCAAATCTGGTGAATTCTTCATTTTGGGAGGGCAGATCGCCTATGTCGCCGAGGTAGGTGAAGAAATCAAAGCGCCCAATGGAGAAATCGACGCTCGATTACGCGTCG
>JBCBWJ010000374.1:0-3160 GCA_039817165.1 Pseudomonadota bacterium
GCAACGCGCCAGAAGGCTCATACCGCGAACATGATCCAAACTCGGCCAGCCGCAGCGGCAGATCACGATAGGACTTCAGCCCGTGATTGAACACCTGCACGTGACAGGGGCAGTTCATCGGTTTGAGCGCGTTTATGGATTTTTCCTTGGCGTGCTCTTCCTCAACCTCCACCACGAACATGTGCTCTTGATACTTGTCCCAGTGGCCGCTTGCCTCCCAGAGTTTTCGGTTCACCACCTGCGGCGTGTTGATCTCCTGATAACCACCGGCCCTTTGTTTGCGGCGCATGTATTCCTGCAGCGTGGTGTAGACGGTCCAGCCATTGGGGTGCCAAAAAACCTGACCGGGCGCTTCTTCTTGCATGTGAAAGAGGCTCATTTCCCGACCCAAACGGCGGTGATCGCGCTTGGCGGCTTCCTCCAGCATGGTCAGATGCGCCTTGAGCTTTTCCTTGCCCGTGAACGCCACGCCATAGATCCGCTGCAACATCGCCCGAGAGCTGTCACCGCGCCAATAGGCACCCGCAATCGACATCAGCTTGAACGCGTCCGCAGGGACCTGGCCCGTATGTTGAAGGTGCGGCCCTCGGCACAGATCCTGCCAGTCTCCGTGCCAATACATGCGCAAAGGTTCATCGCCCGGGATGGCGTCGATCAGCTCCACTTTGTAAGGCTCGCCGGCATCCTCATAGTGCTTCACCGCGCGCGCACGCTCCCACACTTCGGTGCGCACCGGATCGCGCAGGTTGATGATCTCTTTCATCTTTTTCTCGATCAGGCCCAGATCCTCTGGGGTAAACGGCTCTGAACGGTCGAAGTCATAGTACCATCCATGGTCGATGACCGGCCCGATGGTCACTTGCGTGTCGGGCCAGATCTCTTGCACAGCCCGCGCCATGATATGTGCCAGGTCGTGGCGCACCAGTTCATTGGCGGGCTCTTCGTCCTTCATGGTGTTGATGGCGATCTTGGCGTCGCCGGTGATCGGCCATTGCAGATCCCAATGGGCGTCGTCGACATAGGCCGAAATCGCCTTTTTCGCCAAGGAGTTCGAGATTGACGCGGCAATCTCGGCAGGTGTCACACCCGCCTCGTATTCACGCGTGTTGCCATCAGGAAATGTCAGGGAAATAGAGGCCATCTGCCGTCTCTCCTCGTCGGTTTGGCGCCCACGGAACGCCCGGTTGCAAGTTATTCCGGAGTGAATGGCCGAGGTGCCGCGCGAAGTCAACCGGGCTGACGTCTATCGCCCTGACTGTGTAAGTGTTTGATCTTCCTGTATGCGTGCAAATGTATGCAAATTCGGTATGCAATGGTGCGCGGACACTTGTGTAACAGTTTGACGCAGAACACTTTTTTCGACTTGATATTCAACCCTTATCAAGCGATTTGTTTGCACTATATAGAGTATCGAAGCGCACGACAGCGGCGATCAGTCAGACCGCTAAACTGTCAGAACAGGGGTAAACCAATGCCGAGCTACAACAAGACGTTCGAACTGTCCGTCGAAGACATCGACATGATTGAAAACGCTCTGCGGGACCGAAAGCGTGAGTTGTCAGAGCAGGCCCACGAGGCGCGCTGCGCAGAGCGCGACGTGGTGATGCTGTGCCAGGACACGGCAGGGGATGTGCGCGCGATTCATGATTTGCTCGGCCGCATCCACAATCAAAAAGTGTTCTACCGGCCCAAGGCGCAGACCTATGTAGGAGGTTGATCGCGCTCTGTCGCATGCATTTGTACACGGATGTACGCCATTGTTCACTTTAACATACTGAAATTTATTGATTTTTTCCTTGCCCTATTTTCTGTCCGCGGTACCTTGGCACTGACAGCGTGTGTGGCTGTTCAACGCAGAGCAGGCTTAGGGACATAGGATATGAACACCGAGGATGAGGCGCGGCGCAGCGCAAGTGGTGTGTCCGAAAACAGGCAAATCGGCCTTTCAGGATACGATGAGGCATCAGACAGCGCCTTGGAGACGGCACAGTCAAACAGTTGGGCCTCAGGGGCGCATGAACGGTCCGGTGGTCAAATCGGCAATGGCCTCCTACACAGCATCGAGCAGCGGTTGGGGTCGATCCTCTGACGCCTGAGCTTCGGCCAAAAGGCCCTTGAAATTCTATCCTTTTTCGGTCAACTGGCATCGGGAAAGGAAGCGATGAAATGCCCCATACTGAGTTTCTCGCCGGACCACGCGGACGGCAACTCGCCTACGTGAAAACAGACGGCCGCGGCCCCGGCATTGTTTTTTTGGGCGGCTTCAAATCCGACATGGAAGGCACCAAGGCGCTGTATCTCGAAGAATGGGCGAAAGCGACGGGCCGGTCGTTTATTCGGTTCGATTATTCCGGTCACGGGTTGTCGTCAGAGGCGTTTGAGGACGGTTCCATCGGCGATTGGGCCGCAGATGCACGCGAAATACTCTCGACGCTGACACAAGACCCGCAGGTGCTTGTCGGGTCCTCGATGGGCGGTTGGATATCCCTCTTGCTCGCGCGCGCCATGCCGCACCACGTGGCCGGGCTTGTCACCATCGCCGCCGCGCCTGATTTCACCGAAGACAGCATGTGGGCCAGGTTTGACGCCGATCAACGCGCCGCACTCCTGAGCGATGGCCAGATCGCCCTGCCGTCTGACTATGACGACCCCTACATCATCACCAAGCGCCTGATCGAAGACGGACGTGACAATCTTGTTTTGCGTGACCCGTTGAAATTACCGTTTCCTGTCAGGTTCTTGCAGGGCACAGCTGATGCAGATGTGTCGATGTCGGTGGCCTTGCACCTCTTGGAGCACGCGCAATCGTCGGACATGCGTCTCACATTGGTAGACGGGGCGGATCATCGCTTTTCTGACCCCGACTGCCTGGCCATGATCACGGACGCGGTCGAAGAAGTGCTCACTCGGATCGGGGCTTGGTGATGAACCGGCTGTTGCGGGTGGCTTGGGGGCTGTTGCTCGGGCTTGTGGTGGTGTTCACGCTCGTCATGCTGTTTGGCCCCAGAGAGCCGGTAAATCCTGAGAAAACGTTTGATCGCAGCGTCTTACGAGACGGAGTTGACACGTATCTCGCGCTGCAAGAGGGCCGGTTTGCAGACATCCGGCCCGGGTTGCAAAAGCGCGTGGTCTGGCGCGGGCTCGAAGAGGTGCCAACGGA
>JBCBWJ010000375.1:0-3158 GCA_039817165.1 Pseudomonadota bacterium
CGTCGCTGCTGAGGCTTTCATCCAGGTGCTGGGTCGACAAAACGACCGAGGACACGCCCATCGGAACGCCATTTTCATAAAGCACCGACAGCTGGGATTTCGCATCCGGGCCAAGTGCTGGTTCCTGACCTGATTTGCGCACCTCGGCCAGCCGCCGCAGGATCGCGTGGGAATACTGGATCGGGGCGGGCATGAGCGCGTCCGTCTCTGTGGTCGCATAGCCAAACATGATGCCCTGATCGCCCGCACCTTCGTCGCGATTGCCTTGGCCCGTCACCCCTTGGGCGATATGGGCGGACTGCTCATGCAGCAGGTTGGTCACTTCGCAGGTCTTCCAATGGAACTTTTCCTGTTCGTAGCCGATGTCTTTGATGCAGGCGCGCGCGATCTCGTCGACGCGGGCCATATAATCGCGCAGCTTGTCCTGATCTGTCAGACCCACCTCCCCGCCGATGACGACGCGGTTGGTCGTAGCAAAGGTTTCGCACGCGACACGGGCGAGCGCATCTTCGCCAAGGAAAGCATCCAGCACGGCATCCGAGATGCGATCACAGACCTTATCGGGGTGGCCCTCTGAGACGGACTCAGAGGTGAACGTGTAGTTTTGACGGGACATGGGAATTGCTCCAGTAAATAAAATCTGCCACGTCAGGAAGCCGTTGTGGCAGTCAAAAATGCTTATTCGGGTGCGTCGGGCGCGTCAACTGCTAAACCGGACGCGACAGGCGGCAAGCCCCAGCAAAATCAGCACAAATGTCACAATCGGCAGATCCCCAATCCGCGCATAGATCGTTTTAGGCAGCGCAGGCGGCAACGGCGCATCGAGCCAACCGGCCTCGCCCAAGCTCATTTGATGGGTGATATGGCCGTATGCATCAATCATTGCCGAGACACCGGTGTTGGCGGCTCGGATCATTGGCAACCCCTGTTCGGCGCTTCGCAAGCGCGCCTGAGCCAAATGCTGATATGGCCCGGAAACTTCGCCAAACCAAGCATCATTGGTGATCAAAAGCAGGAAACTGGGTCGTTCATCGTACCCGCCTACATCCTGGGGAAAAACGCCCTCGTAGCAGATCAACGGAAGCGCTTTGCCCAAAGGCCCGAAATCAATCACCTGTGGCCCCGGCCCCGCCGCGTAGCCGCCTCCGGTCGTGTCTGCCAGACCGAATATACCAAACTTTGCGAGGATATCACCGAATGGCACGTATTCCCCGAACGGAACCAAATGATGCTTGTCATAGATGACATCTACCTCACCTTCGCCATTCAACCGTATGAGTGAATTATAGAAATCCTCTCCATCAAATCGTTGCAGCCCAGCCACTACGGGCGAGCCAAGCGCCTCGTCCGCGACGGCGGCAAGCGCTGCGTCGGCCCGCTCCAAAAGCACTGGCACAGAGGTTTCCGGCCAGACGATCAGGTCGGGCTTTGGGCCGTCCGTGACGGCAGCGGTGAAGGCCAGCTTGCGGTCGAAATTGGCGGGGATCAGCGCAGGATCCCAACGCGTCTCTTGGGCCTCGTTGGTGTGGATCATGCGGATTGTTGGGCTGTCCGCCTTGGGCCCGGAGACAGGCCGAACCGCCAAGGCCGCCCCGTGCAAGAACCCGAAAAAGAGCACTGCGGCGATGGCCTTGCCCCAAGCGCGTTCGTTGAGATACGCCACCGGCACTGCCGCGAAAAGCACCAAAGCGGTCAGGCCCAGAGAGCCACCGAACGGGGCCAGCGCCAACAACGGCGTGTCGATCAGAACATGGCCCAGCTGCGCCCAGGGAAACCCGGTGAGCGCATAGCCCCGCACCGCCTCGACGATCACGAAAGCACATATGAAAGCAATGGCTTGGCCGCGCAACTTAAACGTGGCCCAGCCCGCCACGGCCCAGAAAAGGCCAAAGCCCACGCTCACCCCCAAAAGGGCAAACGGCGCCATCCAACCATGCCGCGCAATGTCGACAAGGAACGGCTCCACGATCCACATGAGCGCGACGGCAAAGTATCCCATCCCGGCCGCCCAGGAGAGGCCCAAGGCCTGCTTTCCGCTGCGAGCCTGACGCAAAAGGGCAAACAACGCGCCCAGTGACAAAACCGTCGCGGGCCAGAGGCCAAACGGAGCCTGCCCCAACGCGCCAATGGCGCCGATGAGGGCGCTGATCAGAAGCTGGACCGATCTGCGCCGGTCCAGAATGGCGTTGAGCCCGCCGCCCATACCCCCCTAGGCGTCCTTGTGCCCGGGCAAACGCACGCGCAACCGTTTGATGCGGCGCGGATCTGCGTCGATCACTTCGAAAACGGTGCCGCCGGGATGCTCGACCATCTCCCCGCGCACCGGCACCCGGCCCAGCAACATGAAGAGAAGCCCGCCCAACGTGTCGATCTCTTCTTCGTCAATCTCTTCTTCCGAGGTCAGGGACAGGCCAATCGCGGATTCGAAATCTTTCAAAGGCGTTTTGGCCAATGCGATGTAAGCGCCGGACTTTTCCACAAAAAACTGGGTATCGTCGTCAATATCGTGCTCATCAGCGATTTCACCCACAACCTGTTCGATCAGGTCCTCGATGGTGACCAGCCCGTCCACACCGCCATATTCGTCGATGACCAGCGCCATATGCCGTCGCTCATTCTGCATTTTCTGCAAGAGCACCCCGATGGGCATGGACGCGGGAACATAGACCAGCGGGCGCAACAGTTTTTTCAGCGAAAACCGCCCGCCATTGCCGTTGAACCCGTGCTTGAGCGCAAAATCCTTGAGATGGGCAAAGCCCATGGGGGTGTCGAGTGTGCCCTCAAACACCGGCAGACGCGTCAGCCCGCTTTCGCGGAACGTGTTGACCAGTTCATCCTTGGTGGTGTCGATCGGAACCGACACGATATCAGAGCGCGGGATCGCCACATCTTCGACCGTCAGGGTACGCAAATTCAGCATGCCCACGGCCTGTGGCGCGGACGTCTCGACCTCGTCGTCTTTGGGCGGTGTCTCTGTCAGGGTGAAAGCGCCGATCACCTTGCGGAAAAATCCGGTCTCCGCCTCAGATGATTTGTGCTCATGTTGGCTATCCGCCTGCGTGCTCCACGCTGCGGTAGATGATCCGCTACTGGATCCGTCCGTGCTGTCGCCCATATTAGGGTTTGCCGGTTTTTTGGATGAGGACAATGGGCGACAG
>JBCBWJ010000376.1:0-3152 GCA_039817165.1 Pseudomonadota bacterium
CAAAATTCAAGACGGGTATTTCACCCTTAATCGCTGTTTCACATCCTGGAGCGTTCGTATCGCCAATGAGGATAATGAGACGCTCAGGATGGGTGAAATCGGCAGCATTCAGGCCAAATCCCGGACGCGGATGTTTAAAGGTTACTGTTTCCGCGATGACAGCTTTTTGGAGGATGGCTGGTTTGACACTGGCGACCTTGGCACGCTTACCGAAGAGGGGTTGGTCCTGACGGGTCGAAAGAAATCCGTCATCATCATCAACGCACGAAAGATATCCACGGAAGCGATCGAGATCGCGTTGGCAGGTCTCGCCGGGGTCAAACCGAGCCTTTTGGCGGCTTTACCGTATCGTGATGAGTCAAGTCAGACCGATGAGCTTGCCGTTTTCTACACTCCGTCGACATCGGATCCGGAGATGCGTGACCGCCTTTTGACAGAGATCCGTGCGACGGTGGCGAAATCCTTTGGTGTGAAGGTCCACCATGTGGTGCCGATCCGTGAGGACCAATTCACGCGCACCCCGTCCGGCAAGATCAAACGCGACGCGCTCAGTGCCGCACTGCGCGCAGGCACCTTGCAAAGCGCTGAGCTCAGCGCATCGCAGGCCGCCAAGGAAGAGAAGTACACCAGCTGGATCGGAGCCAAATGGCAGCAGGTTCTCAAGTTGCCTGCACCACCCAGAGCGGCCAGTAACTTTTTCGAAGACGGTGGCGACAGTCTAGCCTGCCTGGAGTTGTTGATGGCCGTAGAGACGCATTTCAATTGCCGGATCGCGCTGGAGGATTTCTATCAAAGCCCAACAGTCGAGAACCTGAGCCGTCTCACGGCTCTTGTTGTTCCAGAATCTCACGCGGCCGGGTTGCCAGAGAACAGCGGCCTGACAGTCGGTGCAGTGATGCGGCAGATGGAAACGCTGATTGAACCCTGGGCCGGCCCGAGGATTGGGCCGGAACGCCTTGTGATAGGACGCAACCTGCACGGTCGAAAACCGCCTTTGTTCTGGGTGTTTCAAGCCGAACGCGAATTTGCGGCACTGGCAGAGCATCTGGGTGAGGATCAACCGGTCTACGGCACCAGATCCCTGGTCGGGTTGTTTCGGGCACAAGAGTACAGTCCGATCATGATCCACACGCTTTGTCGCCGAATTCTCGCTGATCTGGAGGCAATTTGCCCGACTGACCCTGTGGCTCTGGGTGGAAATTGCCAAGGTGCGATCATCGCACTCTACTTGGCAAGAGAACTGCGTCGCACCGGACGAGAGCCGGATCTTTTGGTGTTGATGGAGTGGATGTTCTCACATGGTCGATACGACAAGCAGACCCTCTTTTTGTACGGCGAAAACAGCCACACGCGAGCCGCGTTCGAAGGCTCTTCGTCAGAAGGCCCTGATTGGCGGAACGATTTTCCCCAGGCTGTTGTAGACAAGACAGCTGGTGGGCATGGTGACTTTTTCGATCCAGGTCAGATTGAAACTCTCGCCGCGCAGCTTACCAAGCATCTTGATGCTCAATTCTCACCGCGCGTGACGTCCGCGACCTAAGCCATGGACCAAGTCGAAATAGCGCCTCAGAAGGCTCATCGAATTGAGAGAGTGATAATGCATTGGACCGGTGGTCAGCATGCCGTTTCCGAAAACAACATCGAACACTACCACGAGATCGTTTCTGGCGATGGGGTACGTGTATTGGGAAAGTGCTGCGCCGAGGACAATCTGGATCTCACAACGAATGCGTTTGCGGCCCATACGCGAAATCTGAATGCCGGATCTGTTGGCCTGGCTATGGCGTGCATGCTCGGTGCGGTCGAAGCGCCGTTCGAGATTGGTGACTTTGGGATGACAGATCGGCAACTGGATGTCTTCTGCAAGATGGTGGCCGAATACTGCTTGCGATACCGCATTCCCGTGACGGAATGGACGGTTTTGTCTCATGCAGAAGTTCAACCCACTCTGGATGTCAAACAGACCGGCAAATGGGATATCACGGTGCTGCCGGGTATGAGCTATGTTGGCGACCCTGTCGCTATTGGCGATATCCTGCGCGACCACATTCGGGCGGAAGTCAGGGCGCTAGAAGCTAATCAGGATGCGTATGTGGCGCGTCCGCTCTGATCGAAGAAGGACAGCTTTTCACTGGGTGCCGTAATGTGAACCTCGGCGGCAGGATGAAGGCCAATCCCGTGCGATCCCCGCATGATGACCGTCTCGTCGCCCAGCCTGAGATGCACCAGCGTCTCGGCACCCAAGGGTTCAACCAATGTGACCGATGCAGACAGACCTGTCTGATCGATGGTCAGATCCTCAGGGCGCACGCCGACGAAGCCAATCTCTTCGGTGCGTCCTGAAAAGTGCCGAAGGAAGCCTTTCCCGCCTGCACTTGAACTTGGCATCACGTTCATGGGCGGGGAGCCGATGAATTCGGCCACAAATGTGCTGGCAGGTCGCGCATAGAGGTCCATCGGGGTGCCGATTTGTTCGATCTTGCCGTTCGACATGATGACGATGCGATCAGCAAGGCTCATCGCTTCGATCTGATCGTGGGTGACATAGACAAAGGTTGCCTTCAGGCGTTTGTGCAAGTCCTTGAGCTCTGCCCGCAGCTGCGTGCGCAGTTTTGCATCGAGGTTGGACAGCGGCTCATCAAAGAGAAACACGGCGGGTTCGCGCACAATGGCGCGGCCCATGGCCACGCGCTGTCGCTGTCCGCCTGACAGGGCCCGAGGTTTGCGATCAAGATATGGCTCGAGCTGCAAAAACCGTGCGGCCTCTGCAATGCGCGCATCAATATGGGCCTTGGGCATGCCTTGGTTCTTGAGCCCATATGCCATGTTCCCGCGCACGGTCATGTGCGGGTAAAGCGCGTAGTTCTGGAACACCATGGCGATGTCGCGTTCGCCGGGTTCCAGATGGTTCACAGAGGCCCCGTTGATGTGCAACTCCCCCTGCGTGATCTCTTCCAGCCCTGCGATCATGCGCAGGATCGTGGACTTGCCGCAGCCCGATGGCCCGACCAGCACAATGAATTCCCCGTCCGCGATTTCGAAACTGGCCCCCTCCACAGCGGTCACGCCGCCCGCATAGGTTTTGCCCACATCGCTCAGTTTCAGCTCTGCCATGGGTTACTTCTCACTTTCCACAAGGCCTTTGACAAACA
>JBCBWJ010000377.1:0-3116 GCA_039817165.1 Pseudomonadota bacterium
ACACGCGCCTGATCAACCGTTTTGACTACGATGGTGATTATGGCACCGTGCTCAATCGTTTTCTGATGCAGGCTGCCATTGGCTATCCCATGACGGTTCATGGCACAGGAGGACAGACGCGGGCCTTCATCCATATTCAAGACACCTGCCGCTGCATTGAGCTTGCGCTGATGAACCCGCCGCAAACGGGGGACCGCGTGAACATCCTCAACCAAATGACGGAGACGCATCGGGTACGTGACCTTGCGCAGATGATTGCAGCCGCGATGGGCGCCGAAATTGCCTATCTCGACAACCCTCGCAATGAGGCCGCAGAGAATGACCTCCATGTGGCAAATGACAGGTTCCTCGGGATGGGGCTGGAACCGATCAAACTTGACTCGACGAAAGGCATTCTAGAGGAGGTCCGCGATATCGCGGGAAAATATGCGGATAGATGTGATCGCAGCAAAATACCGTGCGTTTCTATGTGGCGGTCCTGACGGGCGCCTTCAGCGCCTGATCCTTTGCGCGAGCTCCAAGAGCAAAAGCGAAACGGCCGCCCATATCAAGAGCGCAAACGGCCCCACGCCCAATTGGCGCGCCCATCTGGTGATCATGTTGCCGCGCGGGTGCAGTCCCCAGTCGGCAAGCCAATGTTGACCTGTCCAAAGCTGAAACGGCCACCACGGCGACAGATACAGGATTACAGGCACCAAGAGCAGTGTCACAACAGCACAGAGGATCAACCGGCTCTGGGGCGCCCCGTCGCTCATGGGCGCACCACGGTATCATAATCGGGTGTAAAAATCGCCAGATCACCGCGCTTTTCCACGCGGCCCTCGAGGGTCACATATTCCCCGACGATGTCCAACATGACTTGCGGGCGGTCAGACGGACCCTGCCCTCCCAGCATCAAGAACTCGGTGCCCGCAACCGGTTGGGTGGACACGAATACAGGTGGCACGCCGCCAATGATGCAGAGGTTGGCGCAGGCCTTGTGTGCGATCCCGCGGCCAGGGCGCATCGCGCCTGCCAGACACTTGCCGTCGCAAATCTCACCGGTGAGCCGCCAGCGGCCCAGATCTTCGTATGCGACATCAGGAACCTCGGCGCCCTCGACCGCGACAAGCGCATCAGCCGGGCCTGGCACCTGCAGCATATTGAGGGTGCCGCGTTCCAGGACAATTCCGCGCGTGCGGACCATTTGCCCGTCCAAAGGCACACCGCGTCCGCCAAGCCCCCGCTTTGCCCCGGATGAGAGCATAATCGTCTGGCCCCTTGGCACCCGGTCCGTGCCTTCGGTCACGTGCAAAATTGGCTCGGGCGTCAGCTCCAGAACGCCGGTCAAGGTCTGGGGGCCATAATCGAACCGGAAGGCCCCCGGACCCGGATCACTTTGGCTTGTCGAAATGGTCCAGGCCACGGCGGCAAAGCCTGCGAGAATGATCACACTCACGAGCGCCAGAAACCCTTTCAGAGCCTGAGGCATTGGCGCGTAACCAACGAAAAAGGCTTTGTCCTCTTTAGCCATTGTTATGCTCCATCCGCTGGCACAGGTACGGAACCGACCGGTGTTCCGGGCGGATTGGGGGCAGTTTTGACCAGAACCGTGTCGCGTTCTATGCGAATGTCGTAGGTTGGCACTTTTTCCGTGAAAGGCGCAGGCGAACGGCCCGTGCGCACGTCATACTGGAAGCCATGCCAAGGACAGGTCACGAGGCAATCAATGATGCGACCTTCGCCCAGAGGTCCGTTTTGATGCGCGCAGGCGTTGGAGATCGCAGACAACGCACCCTCATGGCGAAAAACCGCGACCCTTTCACCAGAAGACAGCTGCGCAACCTTGGCGCGGCCTTCTTCAATTTCGGCCCATTTGCAAACACGTTCCCACCCT
Organism: Pseudomonadota bacterium; assembly: GCA_039817165.1. GTDB lineage: Bacteria > Pseudomonadota > Alphaproteobacteria > Rhodobacterales > Rhodobacteraceae > Roseovarius. Next base: position 1,877 of record JBCBWJ010000377.1, read on the forward strand.
GCTTCTAAATCGGCCAGAGGGTCTGCCTTAGCACTCTCCCAAACGGCCGCAACAACGTGCAAGCCAACGACCGCAGACGCGCCACCAATCACAAGAGTGGTAAACACCGGTTCGTGCCCGCTCTGACCGGAGCCAAGCATAACGTGGGCTACAACCGCCGCGTAGGCTGGATAGATCAGATAGTGCAGCGCCTTCCACACCGGAGGGGTGAGAAATTTCAGCCAGAAATCATGGCTGGTTGCGGCCAGCACACCAAGGCAAAGAAGCGCAAATATACCAAAGGACTCAAACGGAAATCCAATAATACGGTCATAGGCCAAGTTGGAATTCAGCAAGGCCTCGTATTTGTCTACCGGCCCTCCGATGAAGTACCAATTCAGGATCGTCAGCGCATGGGTCAGCGCCACAAGAGCGGTCAAAACGCCAAAATGACGGCGGTTGTAGAGAAGTGGCAAAAACCGAGTGTCCAGCCGCGCCAGAGGACCAATCATCAAAACCACGGTCATCATGGTGAAAGCACATGCCCCAAAAGCGCGGGCGTTGTGCACGGCTGGATTGATCGGGCGCTCGTGGGCCAAGGCGTCTGGCGCAAGGTAGAGGTAGATGCTCAGGAAGAGCACGACGCCAATGATCAGCACCGCGTCATAGAGAAGCTTATTCTTGTTCCACTGCACGGGGACGTATTTGACGCTCATGAGCCCTGACCCAATTGCGATATCTGTTCAGGCGCTATGTGATCAGGCCAGTTCTGTTTGAGCGCAAGCGACAGAATGATTGTAGCGACGACAATGGCTGTCATGAAAAGCGCCGCAGCCATATGGACACGGCGCGGCGGGACATGGCGGGCTTGCCAATTATCGCGGCCAGTCGTCAGAATAAACCACCTCCATAGAACCAAGGGCCATATGAGCACGATGCCAACGATCAAAAGCGGGCGAAAAGCCAACGCTCCAGTTGCGTCCTGATCGACGCGTTGAATGCCAAAAAGCAGAAACAGCACGCCTACGGCAAGTCCTATGGAGCACCAGATTTCCACCACTGTCAGAATGTCCTGTGCCGACACTGCGACGCTCCCTTCTTTCGCTCAATGATCCGCGCTATCGCTGGGTAGTGCTGCCTCACTCAAAGGCAGCACTTCCGGTCCGGGATCCCTGAGAAATCGTACCAACGGTATCATGGCGAAGATTGCAAATAACACAACAGCGGCAACACCGTTCCAGCCTGCGATATGATGCACCTT
>JBCBWJ010000378.1:0-3098 GCA_039817165.1 Pseudomonadota bacterium
CGTGCCGGGTCCCGCGATCCGGTTGGAGCCGGTGACCATCGTCCACCAAATCTTGCCGTTCGATTCCTGAAACCAAGCAAAGCCCAGGTCGGTCGCATCCGGAGACAGGATCACGCGACGCGTATTTTCGTCTTCCATCCATGCAGCAAGGGTTTCGAGCTCTGTCTCGTAGGTCTCAGAGATGTTTTCCCCCACGAGCGACCCGGTGTACCCCACGCGGCGGACCCGGTCGATAGGCGATGACCCGTCGGAGCCGAAGTGCCAGGGGCGGTTCTGCAGTGACATATCCTGCGCATGTGTGGCGGCGGCGGCATTCAGTTGAGAGTTTAACGAAAGTGGCGCGGCACCGGATGCTTGGCGCAGCGTGTTGACCGAATCAAGCATGCGGAATTGCAGCTTTGCGGTCTGACCCTGTCGGATGTTGTATACTTTCGGCAAGGGTTTGCCGTCGGGCCCAAGTTGAGGTGTGGAAGGGGCGCCGCAGGCCGAAAGACCCAGCATAGCAATGACAAGTAAACCAAAAACCCGGGTCATGATGCGCCTATTTGTTGCAAAATCGCTTCTCAATAACCTGCGCGGTGCCGATATTCAAATCAGCATGTTGCGACCAAGGCAATATGACTTTTGTTTGATTTGCGATTGCGGCATCAGAGCAATATAAATGCGGTCATTGGAAATATTGATTTCCACGGAGAGGACACATGAAGAAGATTTCAACTTCGTTGAGCCGACGCTCTTTTTTGGCCGGGACTGCCGCCACATTGGGCGCACCGGCTATTGCGCAAGATCTAAACAGCGCGACGCAGATCGAGATGGAGCGGGACATTTCGCAATCTGTGCGCCGCAACATCTCCAGCTTCCGCGCGCTCGATTGGCAGCCGTATTTCTCGAACCTCAGAAATGGGGCTATCCTAGTGGATACGGAATCCCGCGCTCTGCACTATTGGAATGAAAACGGTGGGGATTACCGTCTCTATCCGACCAGCGTGCCGATGACCGAAGAAATGACCCGCCGTGGCCGCACCAGTGTTGTGCGCAAGGTGGTTGGTCCGTCCTGGCGCCCAACCCCTTCGATGCTGGAACGCAACCCGGATTGGCCGCCCTATGTTGGCCCGGGTCCGGACAATCCCCTTGGGACGCATGCGCTGTATCTCAGCTGGACGTATTACCGCATTCACGGGACCCACGACACGCGCAAGATTGGCCGCCGTTCTTCCAATGGCTGCATCGGTCTTTACAATGAGCACATCTCGGACCTCTTCGCGCAGACGAAGGTGGGCACGCAGGTTTTGCTTATCTAGTTTTGGCTGAGTCAAAAAAATGAACGCGGGAGGCTGATCGGCCTCCCGTTTTTCGTTTCGTCTACTTCATCCAGCCTTGCAGGTTCGCCTCAATGATGCTGGTCAACGCTTCGATGTGGGCATCATCGTCGTTGAGACACGGGATGTAGTGGAACTCTTCCCCGCCCGCCTCTTCGAAACTTTCCTTGATCTCTTCGTTGATCTCTTCGAGCGTTTCAATGCAATCGGCTGAGAACGCAGGTGCGATCACCGCGATGTTTTTCTTGCCATCTTCCTTGGCAAGTCGCGCGACCTCTTCCACAGTGTAGGGCCGCAACCATTCTTCTGGGCCAAAGACAGATTGGAAGGTCGTGGTGATGTCGGCAGGGTCCCAACCCAGCCGTTCCTGCAGCAACCGAGAGGTCTTGCGGCATTGGCAGTGATAGGGGTCGCCCTGCTGCAAATAGCGCTGTGGCATACCATGATAGGACACCACCAACATATCAGGCCGCGTTTCCATCTTCGTATAGGCGGCTTCAACCGACTGGGCGAGCGCGTCGATATATGCCTCATCGTCGAAATAGGGCGGAACCACACGGGCGATCGGTTGCCAGGTTTCCTCCATCAATGCGCGGAAAAACTGGTCGTTTGCGGTGGCGGAGGTGGCACCGGCATAGTGCGGGTAAAGCGGGAAAAACAGGATCTGCTTGCATCCGGCTTCGGTCATTTCGCGGACCTTGGATTTGGTCGACGGGTTGCCGTAGCGCATGCAGAAATCGACCATCACCTGATCGCCATGACTGTTTTGCAGAGCGTGACGCAGCTTTTCCGTCTGGTTGCGCGTGATTGTCATCAACGGGCTTTCGTCCTGCTCTTCGTTCCAGATGGATTTATACGCCTCCCCGCTCGTGAAGGGCCGTTTTGACAGGATCACCAGTTGCAACAGCGGCTGCCAGAGCCACGGGCTATAGTCGATGACACGCCGGTCTGAGAGGAATTCATTTAGATACCGGCGCATAGACCAGTAGTCATAATTGTCCGGTGTTCCCAGATTGGCGATCAACACACCGGTTTTGGCCTTGGGAAGCTTTGGATGGCTTTCATCGGCAAAAGCGGGTCTGCGGGCCGGGTTGCTGGCGTCGGGCATATGCGGGCTCTCTCGCGGTTCACGTTGTGCAGAGATATGAGGGTTTGGGCTCAGGTCAATCTCGGCGGGTTATCTGTTTTGGACCAGGTGCATGCGCAAACTGGCGGCAGCGGATGTGGCACATGTCTGTGGACCCAAGTCAGTCACGTGTCAATGAATGACGCTGGAACGGCATGTTTCAGAACAGTTTGAAATGGTTTGTTAACGATTTTTAGGCAAGTCTTAACCATATCAATCTGTGTGAGCCCGAGATGGCCTCTGCCCTTCAAACCGCCCTGCGTCTTGTCTATCCGGCCCGATGCCTGACCTGTGACACGTTGGTTGAGGATGATTTTGGCTTGTGCGGGACCTGTTGGCGCGACACGCCGTTCATTTCCGGTTTGGTCTGCGATTCATGCGGTGTGCCTTTGCCCGGGGAAGACACTGGCGCACCGGAGACATGCGACGAGTGCCTGCGGATAGCCCGCCCATGGGTGCAGGGACGTGCGGCCCTTATGTACAAGGATTTGGGCCGAAAACTGGTGCTCTCTCTCAAACATGGGGACCGTGGTGACCTTGCCAAACCGGCGGCGGGTTGGCTAGCGCGCGCGGCCAAACCGCTACTGCGGCCTGACATGCTTATTGCGCCGGTGCCGCTGTATTGGTCCCGCATGTTAAAGCGTCGGTTCAAC
>JBCBWJ010000379.1:0-3088 GCA_039817165.1 Pseudomonadota bacterium
ATCGACATTCTGCGCCCCTTCAAAGATACGCATGATAAGCACCCCCACCGCGCAGAAGAACTGCAAACCCAAGTCAGTCGCGCGCAGACCTATGGCGACACCTTGTTGTTGCGATCCAGAGACGCGGAACTGCCCCGGAAACTCGCTGATATCGCATTGCTGGAACACGAATTATTGGAATTCCTTGTCGCAGAAGGGAAAAAGCCAGACTGTGAAGCGTGCACCTTGCAACCCATTTCAAATGCAATCGTTTTCCTACAGGCGGCACTTGAAAAGGGTGATCTGGGCGCGGCGGAGGATATGTTTGCCGCATACGACAAGCTGTTATCGCTCGCTGAACCCTATCTCGATGAAAATGACATGTCGCGCTCGGCGATTATCGCGCGCCAGAATCTCTTTAACAGGGTCCACTTAGCATTCTTAATACCGCCGCATGGCGGCGATGCCGAGCCGATCGCGGCCCTTACCAGGATTCTCGAACAAACCGAAAGACGACAGGATGCGGCGCGAAAACGGTACCCGCGGTATCAAGTGCTTCACCATTGGCACAGCCGGACTCTTGCCCAACTCGCAAAGCTGCACATGTCTGCCGGCCGATCAGAAGAAGCACTTGCCGCCCTTGAACGCGGCCGCGCGCCCCTGATGCGCCCAGTGGCCCTGCTGGAAGCCGACTGGTACCGCTTTGGAAATGGTCCGCATGGCATCGACCTTGGCGAGGCGGAGAGGCTGGAAGCATTAATCGCGGACATCCCTCATGAGGGTTTTATTGTTACTTTGACAGCCGATCCACTGTGGACGGCAGAATACGACGAAAGGCCATTCAGGATTGTCGTTTGGGGTGGACACGACAGGGCAAAATCGACCCTAGACGATATCGCTTGGCTGTTAAGGTACGGTAGGGGACTGGAATTGTCAGAGTCGTCACTGGCCTTTCTGAGTGAGGAAGAGATTAACGCACGGGAGATCGACCGTGATTTCGGCGTGCATATGGCCAAAATGACCATGGACGTAGATTTTTCTTCATTTGGGAACGTTCGCGCAAGCGTTGCTGCGTTCCGCGAGGCGCTGCAATCACGCGACGACCCTGAAGATTTTTCTGATGCGAGTACGTTACTGTCCATGCCGTTTGTTAATCCTGGGCACGAAGACGTTGGGATTGCGGTCATCAGGCGGATGCTCGCGGAATCCGACCATCCGCTTTACGACGACGGTATCGAGGCGGTGTTGCAAACGGTTTCCTCGGTCTCGGCTGCGCGGGCAGAAAATACACCGTATAGTGAATTGTTTGGTGCGTTTCTACGAAACGCGGAACGTTTGATACAACAGGAGTTAACAGCGGACCTGGCCGGCTTGGAGGCTGATGAGCTTGCGCGGTACTTCGGATGGCGAGGTGGGGCGCTGCTTGGTACTGGTGACGCGAATCTGGAATACGAAGCCATTAGAGATTTGCTCACGTCAGTTGTTTTGGCCCCCGACGATCCGCTGATGCTTGCCACACTGGGCCGTTTCTGGGCTGAGGATGACATTCTTTATCCCCACGCGCACCGATTGCTGACCAAAGCGGAAAAGACCATGGATCCCGACTCCGAGCACTATGCCGGGACACTTGGTGATCTCGCGCTGACAACATCCCTTACCGGCGATCCAGAAGGCGCGCTTGACCTGATCGACAGGGCGATCGGCGTTGCAGAAGACAACACCTCACTAATGCAACTAAATCGCGCGTTGATCCTGCATGCGCTTGAAAGGCAAGAACAGGCGTTGGCCTCCTTCGATCTGGCTGTTGCACTTGTGCCCGGGCCGTACCTTGAGGACAAAGTCGACAGGGTTCGCAAACTGCTTGAGCCATTCCGACCTCAAGACACTGAAACACGCGAAGCGGTCCAAGCCATGTTGGCCGAGATCAAAGGGCAGACGTTATCCCCACGATTGGCCAGCGCGGATAAGGTTGGTATCGCGATCCAAGGCTATGACCCGGTTGCGTACCATCTAAATGACGCGGCAACGAAAGGTTCACCGGAACACTACGTCGTTTGGAACGACGCAATCTGGCTGTTTTCCAACGAAAAGAACCAGTCACTCTTTAAAGAAAGCGCGGAGGACTTCGCGCCGCAGTTCGGCGGTTACGAAGGACTTCACTACGGCGCCATGAGTGACCCTCGCGTTCACGGCTCGCCCATCATCTGGTCCCTACGTGATGACAAGCTTTATTTCTTTGAAGACGAAGAGGCTCGCGACGAATTTATGGAGTTGCCGGATGAAACGCTGAGGTCCCAACTGTTGCAATGGCAGAGTTCCGCGAAGGACGGTGACTATCAGCCAGCACCACTTTCACACGTTTCGACACTGATAGAGAAACTCCAGGGGGAGAAGAGTCAGTAGTCTTGGCATGAGTGATATTATCAAAGGCGATCTGAAACCCCGCCATTGCGGCGAACCAATGAGTAGTCGGGTCTTAACCGAAGCAAATGATACAATTGGTCGAGGAGTCCGCGCGCTCGTTGCAAATGTCCTTGGTTAATATCTAGCGATACCCCATCCGACGCATGTCGAATGGTAGGTCGTCTTTTGGTTCAACCATTCTTATTGTATGCACGCTGTCAACGCCGAAATAAAAAGGGCTAAAGCCAGATGCGGAAAGTCAAATTTACCAATAAGTGAATTCCAAGAATCGTACGCCCGCATCGGCGGGTTGCTTTGCGCGGTCCAATGAATCTTTCTGCAATGACGAAGGCGAGCTAGGCTGGCGCAAGCCGGGTCGCTCAAGGTAGGCTTGGTTCCATCTCTTGTATTCGGGCGACACGCATTAATTGCAGTTCAGGATCTTGGGTTTGCTACAGGCATGAAAGGCCGGTTCGATGATCTGAGCGGCAGCGCAGCAAAATCGTTGCCGCAAGTGCCAACAGATGCTGCGTCAGCGAGGGCGGAAAATCCAAAGTCCGGATTGTCCCGCTTTGCAGTCATCGATGCCGCTTGCGGCGAAGGTCTCCTTCGGAGCCCAATTTGACCGATGCTGCAGAATGTTCGAAGGTCCACAATGTGCAATCTAGCTTTGGAGAGGAATCATTTTGTGAGTTTGAACATTCAC
>JBCBWJ010000037.1:0-12240 GCA_039817165.1 Pseudomonadota bacterium
CGCCACTGTCGGTGCTCATGACGAAATGCATGGTCAGCGACGGAATGGGGAAAAGCGCGCGAATGTCGTCAAAGGCCGGATCGCCCTTGCCTTCAAACATCGCCTTGCCGCCTTGCGCCAACCGCACCAGCACCGGCGGCGTGGTGAAGACATAATCCCCGCCCCGCGCGCGCACTTCCATTACATTCTGAACTGAGCCTTGGCTTTCCTCGACCGTGACAGAGATGTCCCCGCCAGAGGCCTCTTGGATCGCCTCGGAGATTTGTACGGCCATTTGGTAGTAAGACGACGTGGTTTTGGCCGATTTATAAGTGATCCGCGTTTCCGCCCAGGCCGGTGCGGCTGCAATCACGGCCACCACAGCTGCGGAAACAAAACTGCGAAATGTCATTTGAAGTCCTCCCATGTATGGCGTCACTAAATCGGCTTGCCCCGGCGTCGTCAATCACAACCGGGGCATCGTCAGATGCCATTCCATTGAGAGGTCAGATGTCCAGCGTGTTGTCCTTTTCCCACTGGCTGAAATGGGACGCAAATCTGTTCCATTCATTGGTTTTCAGCTTGATAAAGGCCGCGGAAAACTCCTCCCCCAGGGCCGCTTTCAACGTCTTGTCACGGTCAAAGGCACGCACGGCATCCAGCATGTTGAGCGGCAGTTTCGGCGCCCCGCGCACCTTGTGACCTTCCGCATACATGTCAATTTCATAGCGCTTGCCGGGATCGGCCTTGGTGCGCACGCCCTCCAGCCCTGCCGCGATGATCACCGCCTGCAACAAATACGGATTGGCCGCCCCGTCCGGCAGGCGCAGCTCAAACCGACCCGGTCCCGGCACGCGCACCATGTGGGTGCGGTTGTTCGATGTCCAGGTCACCGTGTTGGGCGCCCAGGTGGCCCCGGACATGGTCCGCGGCGCATTGATCCGCTTGTAACTGTTGACCGTGGGGTTGGTGATCGCCGCCATGCCAGAGGCGTGTTTCATGATCCCGCCCAGGAAGTTGCGCCCTTTCTCCGACAGCCCAAGCTCCATGCTGTCATCGGCAAACATGTTCACCTTGGCGTCTGCCCCCGGCGCATCCCAAACCGAAATATGCGCGTGGCAGCCGTTGCCCGTCAGCCCCTCGACCGGTTTGGGCATGAAAGTCGCCCGAAACCCAAGCCGCTCGGCCACGGATTTGGTCATGAACTTGAAAAAGGAATGGCGGTCTGCCGTCACCAACGCATCCGAGAAATCCCAGTTCATCTCAAACTGGCCGTTGGCGTCTTCGTGGTCGTTTTGGTAGGGGCCCCAACCCATGTCCAACATGTAATCACAAATCTCGCGCACAACCTCGTAGCGCCGCATCACCGCCTGCTGATCATAGCACGGCTTTTCGGCCGTATCGAACTCATCAGAGAGCTCGCTGCCATCCGGCGTCAGCAGGAAATACTCACATTCCACACCGGTTTTGACATGCAGCCCCTCGCCCGCCGCCTCATCAATCAAGCGAAGCAGCACGTTGCGGGGCGCTTGCGCGACGTCTTCGCCTTCCATCACAGGGTTGGCCGCAACCCACGCTACCTCGGGCTTCCACGGCAATTGGATGACGGTGCTGGGGTCCGGCACGGCCAACATATCCGGGTGCGCGGGCGTCATATCAAGCCAGGTGGCAAACCCTGCAAACCCGGCACCCTCTTCCTGCATGTCCGCTATGGCCTGCGCAGGCACCAGCTTGGCCCGCTGCCCACCGAACAGATCGGTGAAGGAAATCATGAAATACTTGACGCCGTTTTCAGCGGCGAAGGCGGCCAGGTCGGTGGTCATGGAAGGCTCCCCAATAGTGGTTGCGTCGAAAATAAAAACGCGGCTCACCGGAGGGTTCCAGCACGCCGCGCTTTTGTCAAAGGATTAGCGCCTCACATCCCGCCGCCGGGCATGCCTGGGTACCAACTTGTGCCCGCCAGAGGGATTTTTGCCATCGCCGCGGCCTCCATCGTCAGCGCGGCCAGATCCTCAGGCTCCAGATTGTTGACATGGCTTTTGCCACAGGCCCGCGCCAGCGTCTGAGCTTCGAGCGTCATCACCTTGAGATAATTGTTCAATCTCCGACCGGCCTCAACCGGATCAAGGCGCTTGGACAGCTCTGGATCCTGGGTGGAAATACCCGCCGGGTCCTGCCCTGCATGCCAATCATCATAGGCCCCCGCCGTCGTGCCGAGCTTTTGATACTCCGCCTCCCATTTGGGGTCATTGTCGCCAAGCGCGATCATAGCCGCCGTGCCGATGCTCACTGCGTCCGCCCCAAGCGCCAAGGCCTTGGCCACATCCGCACCAGATCGAATCCCACCCGACACGATCAACTGCACCTTGCGGTGCATGTCCAAATCCTGCAGCGCCTGAACCGCCTCGCGGATGCAAGCCAGCGTCGGAATGCCCACATGTTCGATGAACACGTCCTGCGTCGCCGCCGTGCCGCCTTGCATGCCGTCAATCACCACCACATCCGCGCCGGCCTTGACCGACAAAGTCGTGTCATAATAAGGCCTTGCTGCACCGACCTTAACGTAGATCGGCTTCTCCCACTGGGTGATCTCGCGCAGCTCCATGATCTTGATCTCAAGGTCATCTGGCCCCGTCCAATCCGGGTGGCGACAGGCAGAGCGTTGGTCGATCCCCTTGGGCAGCGTGCGCATCTCCGCCACCCGGTCCGAGATTTTCTGCCCCAACAGCATGCCGCCACCGCCGGGTTTTGCCCCTTGGCCCACAACCACCTCAATCGCGTCTGCCTTGCGCAAATCCACGGGATTCATGCCATATCGGCTCGGAAGGTACTGATAAACCAAGTGTTTTGACTGGCCGCGCTCTTCGGGTGTCATGCCGCCGTCGCCCGTGGTCGTCGATGTGCCCGCCGCTGACGCCCCACGCCCAAGCGCTTCTTTGGCTTGCGCTGACAGCGCGCCAAAGCTCATGCCAGCAATGGTGATCGGGATTTTCAACTCAATCGGCTTTTTGGCAAACCGCGTGCCCAACGTCACATTGGTGTCGCAGCGTTCGCGGTAGCCCTCCAGTGGGTAACGGCTCATCGAGGCGCCCAGAAACACCAGATCGTCGAAATGGGGCACCTTGCGTTTGGCCCCACCGCCGCGAATGTCATAGATCCCCGTGGCCGCCGCGCGCCGGATTTCTGCATTCACTTCGGGCGAGAACGTACTGGAATACTTGGGCAATGTCTGGGGCGCTGTCACGTCGTCTTTGGCCATCTTTTGCCTCCTCAATATGCGTTGTCGATGTTGAAATTATAAAGCTGCCGGGCCGAGCCATAGCGCTTGAACTCTTCGGGTTTGGCGTCGCATTCGCCCGCGGCCAAGAGCTCCGCCAGCTTTTCCAGATGCTCAGGGCGCATTTCTTTCTCGATGCAATCCGCGCCAAGGCTCTGTACCGATCCGCGCACGAAAAGCTGCGCCTCATAGATCGAATCGCCGAGTGCATCGCCCGCATCCCCGCACACCACCATGTGGCCACGCTGCGCCATGAAGGCCGACATATGCCCCACATTGCCATGCACCACGATGTCAATTCCCTTCATCGAAATCCCGCAGCGGGACGATGCATTGCCCTTGATCACCAAAAGGCCCCCATGCCCGGTCGCGCCCGCGTATTGGCTGGCGTCACCATCAACAATCACGGTGCCGCTCATCATGTTCTCACCCACGCCCGGGCCCACATTGCCGTCCACGCGCACGGTCGCCTGCTGGTTCATGCCCGCGCAGTAATACCCGGTGGACCCGCGCACCTGCACCTCAATGGGCGCATCAAGCCCCACCGCGATGGCATGGCTGCCGCGCGCATTCACGATCTCCCACGCGGTTTCATTGCTGCCCTCGGTCGGGTTCTGCAGGGCCGCGTTGGCCTCCCGCAGGGTGATATCGGTCAGATCAAGCACCTGCATTGGCACCTCCCTTTGCATACATTCCAGCCAGCGTATCGAGCGCGCATTGCAGCGTCTCGGCATCTGATTTTTCTTCCCATTCCCAGGCCTGATCGGCGCCCAGAAAGACGCAAAGCACCGGCGCGCCGGTCGCATATGTAAAATTGAACCACGATGAAAACGGCCGTGGCTTAGCTGACGCCAGCATGATCCAGGGCTTGTCCACGTCCCAGAACGGCTGCTCAAACTTCAGGTACAGCTTGTTGAGCAGCCCAAGACCCAGCTTGCCGATCGCGTCTTGCTTGTCATTGGGCAGCGGCGGGTCAAACCGCACATGGCCTGCCTGCAAAACCCCTATAGGCAATGTGACGACCACAGCGTCAAACGCATGCGTCTCGCCCTGCACCACAAGCCGTGCGCCTTGGCCGCCCCATTCCACCGCCTCAACAGCGTGATTGAGCTTCACCTCGTAACCTTTTGTCAGTAGGGGAAAAAGAGACGCGTACCCGCGCGGAAAAAACACGTCCGTGCCCGGCAGGTCTTCGCCTTCTTCAAACGCGTCCTCAGACAGTTTGGCCCGCGACATACCGTAGTTCTGATCGACCTCAAAATACTCCCAGACCCATTTCGGGATGTGGTCGTCCTCAACCGCATCGCCCTCAGGCGTCAGACCGTAGACCTCATCATACTCCGTTTTCACCCGGACCACGCCCTGATCTTTGGCCAGCTGCGTCAGCGGGTTCCCTTTCGGCCCGTGGATCCACGAGGCCCCCAAATCCATCGGCAGGCCAAGCGCGTGGCTGGTCCAGGTGCGCCCGCCAATCCGGTCGCGCGCCTCAAAAACCTCAACCTCAATCCCGGCATCCACAAGATCGCGCGCGGCGGCCATCCCCGCGACGCCGGCGCCAACGATACCAACACGTTTCGCATTCGTTTTCAGTATCTTGGCGGCCGCTGTTTGTCCGGTCGTCAACGCGCCATGCACCATGGCAGGAAAATCTTTCGACACGTGTTCGCCCGCGAAAAACACCGCATCACCCAGAGGTTTTCGTATGGTCTTGCGATCTTTCGCCGTCGCCCCTTTGGGCAATGTGGAATAGCTGCACAGCGTGTGCGCGTCCTTGCCCCACCGCGTGCGCATGTACGCCATGGGGCGGGGAATGCCTCGCACCTGAACACTGTCCGGGATTTTCGTTTCCATGGCCTCCGCGCCGTTGGTCACAGCTCAGTGCCTCCAGAAATACACAGTGGCGGGTTCAGGCTCCCACACGCGGGCATCTTCAATGCCGGGCAGGTTGACCAAGGCCCTGTATTCAGACCCGAACGCCACGTATTGGTCGGTTTCTGCCATCACGGCGGGCTTGCAAGCGATCGGATCACGGACCACGCCGAATCCATCCTTCGTGCCGACCACGAAGGTGTAGAAACCGTCGAGGTCCTCCAGCCCTGATTCCAGCGCCTCGCCGAGCGTTTCGCCTTCTTGCATGCGCCACGTCAAATAGGCGGCAGCCACTTCCGTGTCGTTTTCGGTTTCCACATGCACACCCTGACGTCTGAGCGTGCGGCGGAGCGCGTTGTGATTGGACAACGATCCGTTGTGCACCAAGCACTGATCCGAGCCTGTGTTGAACGGGTGCGCGCCCAGAGTGGTCACGGCCGACTCCGTGGCCATGCGGGTATGACCGATGCCGTGAGAGCCGTGCAGCCGGGGGATATCAAACCGCTCCGCCACGTCCTCCGGAAGCCCCACTTCCTTATAAATCTCAATGACTTCTCCGGCAGACATAACCCTAATCTCGGGCATGGCCTCTCGCATGTAGGCGCGCGCCTCAGCGATTTTGTCCTCTGGCATCTCCAGCACAGCATGGGTGTCGACCACCTTGATCGTCACAGGTGCGCCGATGGCGTCTGACAGCGTGTCGAGCGCCTCAAACTGCGACGGATCGGCCGACTGCACCGTCAGCTTGGCAAAGCCTTCGCGATCTTCGCCATAGACCGCAATCCCCGCGCTGTCAGGGCCACGATCCGTCATTGTGATCAACATGTCCGTCAGCATCTCGCCCAAGCGAGATTCCAATGCTTTATCCTTGAGGAAAAGACCAACAATGCCACACATATCACGCTCCCTTGCAGCCGCTCCCATCTACCTAACGCGATGCTGAGGTTCGTTCAATACAGAGAATGAATTTTTCCTCAGGGTGAAAACTCGATCTGCGCCCTCAACCCCGCTGCGGATAGGAAATCACGCAGACAAAGCGAATAGGCAATTTGACCAGCTTGTCAGGCCCGTGCGGGGCGTCTGCATCAAAAAACAGGCTGTCCCCAGGGCGCAAATGGAAGCTTTGATCGCCGTGTCGGTAGCTCACTTCACCCTCGAGCATGTAGATCAGTTCGACGCCATCGTGCTGAAACGTCTCGAACGTGTCAGAATCGTCCGCCAGAAGGATCAGATACGGCTCCATCACCACGCCGCTGTTGTTGCCGCCCAAGTGGCCCAACAGATTGTAGTGATGGCCTGCCCGCGTGCCCGCGCGCTCGATCTCCACCGCCTCGCCGGCGCAGATATGCACGGCCTCGCGCGCCTCTTCAAAACGGCGGAAAAAGGCGGTCACGGGAGCCGAAAGCGCGGATGACAGGGCTTGCAACGTGGTCAGCGATGCCGACGTCACTCCGTTTTCGATTTTGGACAGCATCCCTACCGAAAGCCCTGTGGCCTCGGCCAGGTCCGCCACGGTCATGCCACGCGCTTTGCGCAGGTCCCGCACCTCGCGGCCGATGGCCACCTCCAGGTTCTTTTCACGCCCCTCGGCAAGTTTGTGGGGGTCCTGGTTCAATCGGGTGACGTTCACGCGCGGGCCTCATGCTGCAACCGGGGATGAGCATGGGCAAAGCGCGCAACAAATGCAAGGATCACGCGTCGAGTTCTGCATCCCAATAGAGAAAGTCGATCCAGCTGTCGTGCAGATGGTTGGGCGGGAATTTGCGGCCCATGTTGCGCAGCTCTTCTGCGCCAGGTGCACGGGGCGGCTTGCGCAGGCTAAGACCCGATTGCCGGAGCGAGCGCGCGCCCTTCTTGAGATTGCACCGCGAGCAGGCCGCCACGACATTCTCCCAAGAGGTGATCCCACCGCGCGAGCGAGGCACCACATGGTCAAAGGTCAGGTTTTCGCGCGAGCCACAATACTGGCACTGGAACTCATCGCGCAAAAAGAGGTTGAACCGTGTGAAGGCCACGCGCTTTTGCGGCTTCACGTAGTCCTTGAGCACAATCACACTTGGGATCTTGATGCTTTGCGAGGGGCTGTGCACCTCGGTGTCATATTCCGCCACGATCGAAACCCGGTCGAGATAGACCGCCTTGATCGCGTCCTGCCAAGACCACAGCGAAAGCGGGTAATATGAAAGAGGCCGATAATCGGCGTTGAGCACCAGTGCGGGGTGCTGTTTGAGCGCCGACGGCTCACGTACAAAGTCAGTTCTGAATTCAGTATCCATGCGGCAACGCGCCCCCTGCCCGCGAGTGATCCCTCATCTGCGCCGGGGCGGCGTGCCCGCCCTCGGTCATGCCTGTTGTCAACTGCCACTATATCTCGCGTCTGCCGACTGGCAAGTGCGGTTTTCGTGGGTACATCTAGTGGTGAATTAGCCTGAGGATATGACCGTCATGTGACAGCGCGCGGCCCTTGCGATCAGGTGTGGCATTCTCCTATCTTGGCGCCATGACCCTGCTGCCACCCGCGCCCGCGCCCCGCCGCGTTCTCGAAGCCGCGCTTTACGTCGATGATCTGGACGAGGCCACGGCATTCTACAGCCAGGTGTTGGGGCTTGACGAAGAACTTCGCGTGCCGGGGCGGCACGTGTTCTTCCGCGTCGGCGGTACGATCCTGTTGCTCTTTGACCCCAAAGTAACCGTGGAAGGCTCCTCAAATCCGCGCCTGCCTGTGCCCGCACATGGATCCAGCGGGCAAGGGCATCTGTGTTTTGGCGGGACCAGAGACGAAATTGAGGCCTGGCGTGCCCGCCTTGAGGCCGCTGGCCATCCGGTCGAAGCCGATTTCGACTGGCCCAACGGGGCCCGTTCGATTTATTTTCGCGATCCGGCGGGCAATTCCATTGAAATTGCCGAGCCAAGATTGTGGTATAACGAGTAACGGTGCCGCTCGTCGCTCCCTTTCGGGCGCGCCTCGCGTTCGGTGCATCAGACTGAAGGATTTGCGCAGATGAAAGACCTCTCGACCCTTCTCCAAGCAGATCTCACCGGGCTTGATTGGGTCGCGTGGTGCGAACGGCTGGATGATCTTGCTGGAGAAGATGGCTATTGCGAGCCGCTCGGACCTGATCATGCCGCCCTTCTGATCGAGAAAAAACCGACGCTTCTGGTGACGTTTGAAACCCGCGACAGCATTCTGGCCGGCGGGCAAATGGGACAGCTCACAGCCTGGCCAATGACGGAGGCACTCGGCTGGTCTCACATGGCATTGCTGTCGAACGCCGAGACGTGGTTTCGCGACCCTCACGTGGTGGCCTATTTTGACCGACTGATCGATGATGGGTTTTTCGATGACTTCGAAGAGGTCCTGTTTTACGGCCAAGGTCCTTGTGGCTATGCCGCCTGCGCCTTTTCCGTGGCATCTCCCGGCGCACGTGTGCTCGCCCTGCAGCCGCAGGCGAGCCTCACGCCCCGCCGCGCAGGCTGGGATGACCGGTTCCCAAGGGCCCGCGGTTTGGATTTCACAACACGCTTCGGTTATGCCCCCGATATGCTAGAGGCCGCGGATCACGCCTGGATCGTCTACAATTCCGACCGCACGCTCGACGCGATGCACGCGAGCCTTTTCGCCCGCGACAACACCACTCTCGTGCGCACCCGATTTCTGGGTGACGACCTGCAAGATGCGTTTTTGCGCATGGGCGTGCTCTACCGCATGCTGGCCCAGATCAGCTCCGGCAAACTGACACACGCGCGCCTCGGCAGGCTTTTACGCGCGCGCCGCACCGATGGCGGGTATCTGAGCAACGCCATGCTGCATCTCGAACGCCGGGGCCAGTTTGGTCGCATGAAAACCATGTGCGAGGCGGTTCTGCTTGAACAGGAAATGCGCCCCATCCGCCGCGGGCTCATCCGTGCGATGCGTGCCTTGGAGGAAGGCTGAACGCGCGAAACATCATCCCGCAAACCGCTATGGCCAGCCTTGGCGCGATTGTGTAAGCCCTCTGGCAATGACCACGACCCTGACCATTCAACGCCCTGACGACTGGCACCTGCATTTGCGCGACGGGGCAATGCTCGAGGCGGTTTGCCCAGAAAGCGCCCGCCATTTTGGCCGTGCGATCATCATGCCAAATCTGGCGCCCCCTGTTGTGACAGGCGCCGAGGCCGCTCTCTACCGCGACCGGATACTGGCTGCCCGCCCCGAAGGCAGCACGTTTACACCGCTCATGACGCTCTACCTGACCGAAGAGACGGACCCCGATGATGTGGCCCGTGCCCACGCCGATGGCATCATTCACGCGGTCAAGCTTTACCCCGCCGGCGCCACCACCAATTCCGCCAGCGGCGTGCGCGATTTTGACAAGGTGCGGGCCGTTCTGGACCGCATGGCAGAGATCGGCGTACCGCTGTGCGTGCATGGCGAAGTGACGGACCCGGAAATCGACATCTTTGACCGGGAGGCCGTGTTCATCGACCGCGTGCTCGACCCGTTGCGCCGCGCCACGCCGGGGCTGAACGTGGTCATGGAACACATCACCACGTCCGAAGGCGTGGCCTATGCCAGTTCCACCGACCATGGCCTCGCCGCGACGATCACCACGCACCACCTGGTGATCAACCGCAATTTCATCCTCGCTGGTGGCATCCGGCCTCATTACTACTGCCTGCCGGTGGCCAAACGGGAAACCCATCGGCTGGCCTTGCGCAAAGCGGCCACATCCGGCGATGCGCGCTTCTTTCTGGGCACCGACAGTGCGCCCCACACCGACCCGCTCAAGGAACAGGCCTGCGGCTGCGCCGGATGCTTCACCGCCACAAACACGATGTCGATCCTGGCGCAGGTGTTCGAAGATGAGCGCGCACTGGACCGGCTTGATCTGTTCGCCTCGCGGAACGGGCCTGCCTTCTATGGCCTGCCCGTCAGTCAAGACACGCTGACCCTGCACAAGTCCGAAACCCCAATCCGGTATCCCGAAAAGATCCAGACCGGAGACGGCCCCGTGACCGTGTTTGACCCCGGGTTTGACCTTTTCTGGCGCGTGTGCGACTAAGCGTTTTTCTAACATTGACTCCCAAAACCAATGCCTTACCGTGCGTGCATGTATCCAACGCTAGATTGGAATTTGGGGACATCTTTGAACGTAGCCATTGGTGTGAAACGCGCCATTTGGCCGTTTCTCTGTCACTTGATTTCATGGCTTACAGACAGAGAAAGTATTTACTATGACGACCTTCACTTATGACGCTGTTCGGGTAGATTTTAACTTTGAAACACCCGTGTTCGCACAGGACGGTGTGGAATTGAAAATTTCCGCCCCGCCCAATGGTGGGTTCACCTACAGGGTCCGCGAAAGAGAAGACGGTGAAACCCCGCTTATCAAAGTCACCGAAAACGACGCCTTCAGCATCACGGTTAACGGACAAGACGTGCTCAGAGTCGCGGATGCGCGTCTGGGCGTGATCACATGGAGCGGCAAGCAAACAACCATTCTGACTTTCGAAATCGAAACGAGCCAAGACAGGTTTACTGACTACTTCGTCGTCATTTCCGGTGCCCCGCTGCCCCCTATCAACAACGTGCAGCAGTTCAACAATTTCAACAACCGGATCACGGATGTCAGCGGCGCCACCGGCGCGTTCGGCCCAGGCCGGGAAATCAAGTTCAAATCGCTGGATTTCACCAGCCGGGACGCCAATGACATCTTCATCGGAAACGGCACGGATCAAGAATTCAAAGGCCTGGGCGGCGACGACACGATGAATGGGAAGGGTGGCAACGACACCCTGATCGGCGGACCGGGCGATGATGAATTTTTCAACGAAGCGGGCAGCGACAAATTCAACGGCGGCCGCGACTTTGACGAGGTGGACTATTCCGACGCCAAACGCGCCATTGACGCCAACTGGAAAACCAAAACAATCAAAGACGGGTTCAACCAGATCGACAAGTTTTTCGACATCGAACTGGTCCGCGGATCGCAATTCGACGACACGTTCCAAGGCAACGGTCAGGCCAACCAAATTCGCGGCCTTGCCGGGGATGACACGATCAACGGCGCAGGCGGGATTGACACGGCCCGCTATGACAAGGACGCTGAAGATGGCGGAACGGCCGGCGTTACAGTCGATTTGAAAGCCGAAACAGCCACCGACGGGTTCGGCGACACCGACACTCTGCTCAAGATCGAAAATGTGATCGGAACCGCCAAGCGCGACATCATCGAGGGCGACGAACAAAACAACCGTATTCGCGGAGAAGGCGGCAATGACAGGATCGTGGGCGACGAAGGCAACGACACGCTTTTGGGCGAGGGCGGCCGAGACAACCTCCTCGGGGGAGAAGGCCGCGACACGCTGAACGGCGGCGATGGCAATGACAATGTCAACGGTGGCTCTGGCGCAGACCTGATCATCGGGGGCCGTGGCCGCGACATCCTGATCGGTGGCGACAACAACGACCGCTTCGTTTTCAACGGCAAGAAGTTCGGAAAAGACACGATCAAGGATTTCGACGCCACATCAAGCGGCGAAAAGATCGATCTCAGAGGCGTGTCCAGCATCAAAGGCTTCGGCGATCTGAAGGCCAATCACATGACAAGAGATGGGCAAGACGTGATCATTGACGATGGCATTGGCAATACCATCACGCTGGAAGATGTCCGACTGGCCGACCTGGGCGCAGACGATTTCATTTTCTGATCCCGTGCCCATAACCTGCTGTTAAGCCGCTCGCAAACTGTGTAACCGGATAAAAACCGGTTACACAGCAGCGGCCAAACGTGGGGATCAACACCATGATACCAAGTTCCTATCCAGAAAAGGCGGAGATCGCCCGCCTCACCGCCCGCATGCTTTTGGAAATCAAGGCGGTGCATTTCAGCCCGGAAGAGCCTTTCACCCTAGCCTCCGGCCTGCCCTCGCCCACCTATATCGATTGTCGCAAGCTGATCTCCTACCCGCGCATCCGCGCCACGCTGATGGATTTCCTGACCATCACAGTCATGCGCGAGGCCGGGTTTGAGGCCTTCGACAACATCGCAGGCGGTGAAACCGCAGGCATCCCCTTTGCCGCCTTTGTCGCCGAACGCATGGCCCTGCCCATGACCTATGTGCGCAAAAAA
>JBCBWJ010000380.1:0-3059 GCA_039817165.1 Pseudomonadota bacterium
CGAGGATTATTTCCCGTAGCTGCCCAGCAAGTGACCGTGCATCGCCTCAAGGGCCAGTGGATAACCCATTGGCCCAAAACCACAAATCTGCCCAAGCGCGACTTTTGAAATGTAGGACACGTGCCGAAATGTTTCCCTCGCGTGGATGTTGCTGAGGTGCAGTTCTATCACAGGCAGCTCAACAGAACTGATCGCGTCCATCAGAGCAATGGATGTATGCGTGTAAGCACCCGCATTCAGGATGACACCGCCATGCAATCCCTTGGCCTCATGAATAAAATCAACAAGCGCACCCTCTGAATTGCTTTGCGCAAACGTCACCGCGATGCCAAGCACTTGCGCCTTTACTTGGCACATATTTTCGATGTCGGTGAGGGTGGTGGTGCCATAAACCTCTGGCTGGCGTTGTCCCAACAGATTGAGGTTGGGGCCATTGAGTATCAAAATGGATGTCATCGGTCCGCTCATGTCTTTTGGCTGAGATACGCGCAGCCCGGGCTTTGTGTCGAGTGGCGATACTCGATCACTACACTTTTTATTGAGATGTGTCCTCAGCGCTTTTTGTGTGGAGAAAATGGATTTTGTCGTAAAAGTAATGGGTTACAGGAGTTATCGAAGGTTTCAGGGTTAGCAATAATTAACATAATATATATTATACGACAATTGAAAACAAATGCATGCACATGTCAAACCCGCCTTCAACCGTCAGCTACAACGTGATCGATGACATATCTCCTGCAAACGGCTCTTGTAAGACAAACAGAATAGCAGACGCGATAGTCCCGTAGCCAGCAACATACTCCAGCCCAGCGAAGAAGGTTTCTCTTACCCGGTCCAACCACCCTGCCCCAAAGTTCTGGCCAGCAACTGGTCTAAATGCGCTCGAAAGTGGCAAATCGTGGCCAAGACAGTTGGAAAGGCGATCTCTGATACCATGCGAAAAACGCGGCGCATGCATGCCGGACCCACGCGGATAAAGGCGTTGTACTTCTTGTGGGCTACATGAAGCGCCCAGATCAACGTTGCGAGCCGCGCGAGCACCGTGGCCCAGGCCACGCCTTTAAGCCCCCAGCCAAGCGCGAAGATCAAGATGGGGTCCATAACGACGTTCACCCTCGCACCAACCAAAGCTGGATACATGGCAAAGCGACCATCCCCATAAGAGCGGATCACGGCCACAGACGTCATAGCCAAGCCAGAGAAAACTGCGCTGAAGAGAATTATCCAAAGATAGCCGTCTGCCGTGGCCGCGAGATCCCCGGTTGCCCCCAAAAGACCGAGTAAGAATGGCAGGTTTGGCAACGTGAGGATCGGGATCAAAAGCCCTGTAAACAAGGCGAAAACCGCTACAACGGCCGCGAACTCTCTTGCATCTGCCTCGTCCCCCGGCCCCCTACGCGCGCGCCACAAGACATCCGGCCGCAATGGACAACCCGATGCTGAATGCACTGGCAAAAAACATCACAGAAGAGGCATAGCCAGCGGCGGCGGCAAGTTCTGCCTGGCCAAGCATGGAGATGAACGCGACATCGATGAGGTCCACCGCGAAAATCGCCATCAGACCGATGCTAGAGGTCAGGGACATCACCGAGACATGCCGCATGAGGTTGCCTTCGGCGAAGCGTGCGTCCGCGATGTAGGCCAGGGGATCGTCCAATAGGGTGGGTGTCACACCGCATAGACCCTGCGCCCAAAAGCGCCAATCGCTTCTTTTTCACAGCCTAATTTGCGATTTTTCACTGGTCGCCACTATCACACCACAGGCATTGTGTAAGGCGTCCGCCAGCGTGTTGTTGATCGCATGTAGGCTCCTTGTGTTCAGAAGAACGCCTGCAGCCCTGTTTGCGCCCGTCCCAGGATCAATGCGTGCACGTCATGGGTGCCTTCATAGGTGTTGACCGTTTCAAGGTTCATCATGTGGCGTATCACCTGATATTCGCCTGTGATCCCATTGCCGCCATGCATGTCACGGGACATGCGCGCGATGTCGAGCGCCTTTCCGCAATTGTTGCGCTTGATCAGGGAGATCATCTCTGGCGCGGCGCGGGCTTCATCCAAGAGCCGACCAACACGCAATGCCGCTTGAAGGCCCAGTGTGATCTCTGTTTGCATATCGGCGAGCTTTTTCTGGAAGAGCTGTGTTTGTGCAAGCGGGCGATTGAACTGATGCCGATCTAGACCGTATTGACGTGCAGCGTGCCAACAGAATTCTGCCGCACCCATCACGCCCCAACCAATGCCGTAGCGTGCCCGATTGAGGCAGCCAAAAGGCCCCTTGAGACCCTCAACTCCGGGCAAGAGCGCCTCTTTTGTCACTTCGACATCTTCCATCATGATCATGCCCGTCACAGACGCACGCAAAGACAGCTTGCCGTCGATTTTCGGCGCTGACAGACCTTTCATCCCTTTGTCGAGAACGAAGCCACGGATCTTTCCACCATGCGCCTCTGACTTGGCCCAGATCACAAAGACATCTGCCACAGGGCTGTTGGAAATCCATGTTTTGGAGCCGCTGATCTTGTACCCATTCGCCGTTTTCACGGCTTTTGTTTTCATACCTGCAGGGTCAGATCCGGCATCCGGTTCTGTGAGGCCAAAGCATCCGATCAGATCACCGGTGGCGAGTCCCGGCAGGTATTTTTGGCGCTGGTCTTCGCTGCCATAGGCGTAGATTGGATACATCACCAGGCTTGATTGCACGCTCATCATGCTGCGATAGCCGCTGTCGATGCGCTCAATCTCGCGGGCGACGACGCCGTAGCTGACATAGCCTGCAGACAATCCGCCATATTCTTCGGGGATCGTGGTGCCGAGAAGGCCCATCTGTCCCATCTCCCGGAAAATGCCGGGATCTACGGTTTCCTGGGCAAAAGCATCAATCACTTTCGGCGCGAGCACGTCTGTCGCAAAAGCCCGAGCACTTTGACCGATCATACGCTCTTCTTCGGTCAGCTGGTCATTGAGAAAGAAAGGGTCTTCCCAATCAAAAGACCCAAGGTCAGGTTTGTCCTTTGGTTTCAGCGGCGCTGTGTCGAGGCTCATGAAAGTGCTCCAATACC
>JBCBWJ010000381.1:0-3047 GCA_039817165.1 Pseudomonadota bacterium
AGCCAGGTGCAGTGGTCGCGCGCCATGTGCCGGCGACCCGGCCGTCAGGGGCGATCAGCACTTTGTTGAAATTCCAGTTCGGCACCCAGCCCGCTGTTTGGCGCATCCAGCGATAGAACGGATGCGCGCCAGATCCTTTTACGGAGGTGATCGTGGCCATCGGCATGGTGAGGTTGAAATTGACCTCGCAGAACTCTTTGACCTCTTCGTTGCTGGCAAGTTCCTGGCGGAAGTCACCCGACGGCACGACCAGCACGACAAGACCGCGATCCTGGTATCTCTCATAAAGGTTCTGAAGCGCGTCATATTGTTGGGTAAAGCCACAGCGTGAGGCGGTGTTGACCACCAGCACAGGCCGCCCGCGCCACTCGGCAAATGACATGGTGCCACCATCCATGGACGGAAACGTCCAGTTTTGCGCACTGGCCTCCGCCCGCGGGGCCGCGGCTCCGAACAACAGCGCAGTCATAGCAGTGACAAAGCAACGACGGTGCATAATCTCAACCTCTTGGATATCCCGTTGCCCTTTGAGATAGGAAGCGTTGCGGATTTGACCAGACCGGCCTTGCCCAGCTTCGCCGAGTGACGCAGATTGCAGCCTATGACAGACACACTTCTTGATGATCTGCGCGCTGCTTTGGGCGCGCCCTACGTTCTCTTCGGTGAGGATGCTTCGCCGTACTCCTCAGATTGGTCAGGGCAAGTTCGATGGACACCTCGCGCGGTTCTACGTCCAGCGAACACCGAACAGGTCGCACAGGTGGTCCGCCTCGCCAATGACACCAAGACCCCAATCGTTCCGATTTCTGGCAACACCGGGCTGGCCAAAGGCACCTCTGCCGAGGGGGCGCTGATGCTGTCGCTGGACCGGATGAATGCCATCCGTGAGGTGAACCCGTCGCGCCGCACGGCCACCGTGGAGGCGGGTGTTGTGCTCTCTCGTTTGCATGACGCCGCGGATGCGCAGGATCTGATCTTCCCGCTGACCTTTGGGGCGCGCGGGTCTGCGATGATCGGGGGGGCGCTGTCGACCAATGCGGGCGGATCAAACGTGGTCCGCTATGGCAGCACGCGGGGGCTGTGTCTCGGGCTTGAGGCGGTCACGCCCACGGGCGAGGTCATGAACCTGATGAGCGCGCTGCACAAAGACAATTCCGGCTACGACCTGCGCGATCTGATGATTGGCGCGGAAGGGACGCTGGGTGTGATCACCGCCGCGGTGGTGAAGCTCTTTCCCAAACCACGCGCCTATGCGACCGCGATGGTCGCAGCGCCCAGTGTGACTGCCGCCCTTGATCTGCTCTACCGGTTGCAGGCGGAAACCGGCGGCGCGGTGGAGGCGTTTGAATACATGCCGGGGGCCTACATCGACGCTCATTTGGCGCGGTTTCCCGAGGCGCGTGCCCCCTTTGAAGCGCGCCACGAGGTGAACATTCTCGTGGAGGTGGGCGCCCTGTCGGACAAGGATGCGCAGCCGGGCGAGGATGGAGAGGTGCCCATCGTGGCGCATCTGGAAGGCGTTCTTGCCGGGCTTTTCGAGACCGGCGCGGTGCTGGACGCGGTGGTGGCGAAATCAGACGGGCAACGCGCGGAAATGTGGGCCCGGCGAGAGGCTGCGGCAGAGGTCTCGCGCCTGCATTCGCCGATTGTCGACAATGACATCGCCGTGCCCATTGATAAGGTGCAAACGCTGGTCGAGCGGCTTCATGCCCGGACCAAGGCGCTGGACCCCGGCGCGGGCATTCTGAATGTTGGGCATCTGGGCGATGGGAACCTGCATTTCGCCGCGTGGCCATCGACAGAAGATGTCGGGGTGCATCATCAGATCGGCCTCGCGGTCGAGGAAGAGACAATCGCGCTTGGCGGGTCGTTTTCAGCCGAACACGGGGTCGGGCTGTCGAAACGGGCGGCCATGGCGCGGCACAAGGATCCCGTGGCGATCGCGATGATGCGTCAGATAAAGGCCGCCCTTGATCCCAACACCATTATGAATCCGGGCAAGGTACTGCCTGATCCTTAAGACGCGTGGTTTGGCGTCAGGCGCGCCAGTCAAAGAACCCGGGGCCTGCCTGTTCCAATAGCTTGCCTGCCATCTCAGCGCCCAGCTTTGCGCCGTCCTCAACCGGGGCGCTTGCATCGTCTTTGAGGCTTTCACTGCCATCGGGGCGCAGCACTTCTCCGCGCAGGCGCAACGTGCCGCCTTCGACCTCGGCCAGCCCTGCAATGGGTGTCTCACACGACCCATCCAGCGCGGCCAGAAAGGCGCGTTCGGCGGCCAATCGTTCGCCGGTGGCACGGTCATGGATCGCTGCAAGCATATCGGCCACGCGGGTGTCATCCTCGCGCCGTTCGATCCCAATGGCACCCTGAGCCACGGCCGGCAGCATCTCCCGGGGTTCAATCGCGGCGCGCGCGACATGGGACTGACCCAACCGATTGAGGCCCGCCATGGCCAGGAACGTACAGGCCGCCACGCCGTCTTCGAGCTTTTTCAGGCGGGTTTGCACGTTGCCGCGAAATTCCACCACCTTGAGGTGCGGATAGGCCACCAGAACCTGCGCTTTGCGGCGCAGCGAGGAGGTGCCGACCTCTGCCCCCTCAGGCAGGTCAGACAAGCCACCCACATTGGGCGCCACAAACGCGTCACGCACATCTTCGCGCGGCAAATAGGTGTCAAGGACAAGGCCACCGGGCTGCAAGACCGGCATGTCCTTCATGGAATGCACCGCGATGTCGATTTCACCCGCCAGCATGGCATCCTCGATCTCTCGGGTGAAGAGCCCCTTGCCGCCGATCTCTTTCAACGGTCGGTCGAGCACACGGTCGCCCGTGGTCTTGATCACTTGGATCTCAAAAGCCTCGTGAGGCAGGTCAAAAGCAGCGGACAGCCTGTCGCGGGTCTCATGCGCCTGGGCCAAGGCCAGGGGAGAACCACGCGTGCCAATCCGCAACGGGCGCGAAGGATCGGGTAACGTCTTATTCATAATGGAAGGTTTAGCGGTGTAAACTTTTCCTGACAAGCGCCGAGTACTTGACAATCTGACGTC
>JBCBWJ010000382.1:0-3038 GCA_039817165.1 Pseudomonadota bacterium
CGATGACCCACGGCGGCTACACCGCCCTTGAGACCGAGCTGAAACACCTCAAATCCGAAGAGCGACCGGCGATCATCAGGGCCATCGCCGAAGCCCGAGAGCATGGCGACCTCAGTGAAAACGCGGAATACCACTCCGCCAAGGAAAAACAGTCCTTCATCGAGGGGCGCATCAAGGAACTCGAAGGCGCGATCAGTCTTGCGGATGTGATTGATCCCTCCAAACTTTCCGGCGCCATCAAGTTCGGCGCGACCGTCACCTTGGTCGATGAAGACACCGACGAGGAAAAGACCTATCAGATCGTGGGCGAGTACGAGGCCAACATCGAAAAGGGCCTTCTCAACGTCAAATCCCCCATCGCGCGCGCGCTCATCGGCAAAGAAGAGGGCGATAGCGTCGAAGTGCGAACGCCCGGTGGCGAAAAAGCATATGAAGTGCTAAAAATCGCCTACACCTGAGCAGGGCTCCACATGGCAAGCAAACCGAAAGACCCCCCGACCTCTTTGGGGATCTACGACAAGGCGCGTAAAGATCGGATAACGGCGGTCGAAATCGTGGCCATTGGTCTGTCCATTCTGTGGCTGGCCATGTGTGCCGTGTTCTTTCTGGTGCTGGGCACCGGGGACCTCGACGAGGGTGGCACGATCAGCTTCATGATGATCATGCTGACGATCTTTTTGCCCGTGGCGATGATCTGGGTTGCGGCCACGGCGGCGCGCGCCTCCAAGGTGATGCGCGAAGAAAGCCAGCGGTTGCAGGTGGCGATTGATGCCATCCGCCACGCCTATGTGGCGCAAAACCAGGGCCGGCAC
Source organism: Pseudomonadota bacterium (assembly GCA_039817165.1). Taxonomy (GTDB): domain Bacteria; phylum Pseudomonadota; class Alphaproteobacteria; order Rhodobacterales; family Rhodobacteraceae; genus Roseovarius. The sequence continues at coordinate 813 of JBCBWJ010000382.1, forward strand.
GCGGTGGCAGAGCCTTCCGTCACCAAGAAACTCGATGAAATCGCCTCCGCGCAGCGCAAAACAGAACTGGCCCTGTCCAACTTCTCCGCCCGCACCATGTCAGAGAGTGCCCCACCCCCAACAACGCCCGAACCGGAGCCGGAGCCCGACGATCAAGTGGCCTTGCCCCTCGGCACGCCCGCCGAAGACCTGCGCCCGCCGCTCGACACCGCGGATTTCATCCGCGCGCTGAATTTCCCGGAGACGGCAGAGGACAAAGATGGCTTCGCCGCCCTGCGCCGCGCCCTCAAGGATCGCCAGACCGCGCAGCTCATTCAGGCCTCACAGGACATTCTGACGCTGATGTCCCATGACGGCATCTACATGGACGATCTGCGCCCCGATCTTGCCCGGCCAGAGGTCTGGCGGCGGTTTGCCGCCGGTGAGCGCGGCCGTTCCGTGGCCGTTCTGGGCGGCATCCGCGACCGGTCTTCGCTGGCGCTGACCATGGCACGCATGAAACGCGATCCCATCTTCCGCGACACCGCCCATCACTTCCTGCGCCTGTTCGACAAGATGATCTCTGATTTTGCCGACAAGGCCACCGACACCCAACTCACAGAGTTCTCCAACACCCGAACCTCCCGCGCCTTCATGCTGCTTGGCCGCGTGACGGGGACATTCGACTAAAGCGCGATTGGTTTTTGACTGACCGCTTCGAGCCCATCATGATAAATGCTGGCATGTGACTGAACGTCTGGAAAGGCATACTCAGCCGAATTTAGCTCAACGTGCGTCTGGCAAGAAAAAGAGCGTCGTCAGCGCAGCAGTCGCCAGCAATACAGCAGCGAACACGACCCATTCGATTTTCAGGGATTTCGAAAGGTTTGCGGCCGCCGCCGCGTTTCCGGAAACCAAACCAGGTACAATGCGTATTTTGTTCATTGCGCCTAAGGCCAAAAGTACGCCAACACTGCACAGCTTCGCTATCAGAGCGAGCCCGTAGGGTGTTGTGAACAGGTTTGCCCATGACCCCAGCACTGTCCAGCCCAAGACCAGCCCAGCTGCGATCAGCACTGGAATGACAGCGGTTGCGATTTGGCCAAAACGATGACCCAACTGGCCCGCAATCTCTACACTCTGTGCATTGTCTGCCAACCGCTTCAAGGGCAGTAGAATGCCGATCCAGAATGACACGGCGATAAGATGTGCCATCAGTAGTACTTTTAGCCAAAAAGCGCCGTCGTCCGAGACATGTCCTATCGTTGCAAATGACCAAACCGATATGAGCGCGCCTATCCCGGCGACACTCCAACCGATGCCGCCGATTAGAAGCCCAGTCAGCAGCAGAACCATTCCCGCCAATCGAAAGACAAGAGCGGTGCCAACCGGTGTTTGCCACATCAATCCCAGTATTTCGGGGTCAATCAATCCAGAGGCATCGCCGGTCAGAGCAGCACCGCGCAATGCAAAGCTTGCTATTGCAGCGAAAAAACCAACCAGGGCACAAAGGAGACCAAAACGGCGCATAGCCGAGAGTACGCTGGTGATTTCGAACGCAAATACATAGCGGATCAAAACCAAACCGCCACTGGTCAGAACGCCGAAGTACAACAGGGCCTTGGTGGCAACCGCCGCGAGCGCCCATACCTCAGGCACCGCTTACTGAACTTCGAAGCTGAACGTGCCCTGCATGGCGTGACCGTCCATTCCCAGCCCGCGCCATTCGACTTCATATGAGCCTTCTCCCATCGGCTGCATTGGCAAGACGAATTCATTCGCAAAACTCTTGTAGCTGCTGAGGTCAATGGCTTGGGTTTTACCGTTGGAGTGGCGGGCCTTTACAGCGGTCAATCGCAGCATATCCGTGAAGTTCAGCGAAATTTCATTGGGCAACTCGGCTAGGACGGCACCATCCGCCGGGGTGGTCTGATCCATTTCGGAATGGGCCAAAGCCACGACCGGGAAAAGCATCACAAATACAGATAGAAGCAAGGGTTTCATGGTCACTCCAAGGTACTGTTTGACCCTCTTGAACAAGACGGGCCAGAGTTAAAGGCAAGCTTGAACACCAGCGCTAGGCGTTCCAGTAGGGGGCCAGTAAGGGGAGGGTCACACTTTACCGCGAGCGTCGTTTCCCAAATCGACGCCTCGAGAATTCAATGTTGACCTTCCCCTTACTGGCCCCCTACTGGAACGCCTAGCGCTGGTGTTCAAGCTTGCCTTTAACTCTGGCCCGTCTTGTTC
>JBCBWJ010000383.1:0-3028 GCA_039817165.1 Pseudomonadota bacterium
CGTGAACCTCGGCGCCTATGTCGATAGCGGCACCATGGTCGACACATGGGCGACCGTCGGTTCTTGCGCCCAGATCGGTAAGAATGTCCATCTTTCCGGCGGGGTCGGCATCGGCGGTGTGCTTGAGCCGATGCAGGCGGGCCCCACGATCATCGAGGACAATTGCTTTATCGGGGCGCGTTCCGAGGTCGTGGAAGGGTGCATTGTGCGCGAAGGGTCTGTTCTGGGGATGGGCGTGTTCATCGGCCAATCCACCAAGATCGTGGACCGCGACACCGGCGAGGTGATGTATGGCGAGGTGCCGCCCTATTCGGTGGTGGTCGCCGGGTCCATGCCCAGCAAGAACAACGTCAACCTCTACTGCGCGGTGATCGTGAAGCGCGTGGATGAGCGCACGCGGTCCAAGACCGGGATCAACGAGCTGTTGCGCGACTGACGCGATGACCAAGCCCAAACGCACCCAAGAGGTCTACACCCTGCTGGTGGAGATCGGCCGCAAAGAGGGCGATGGCCTGCCCAAAGGCTCGACCGGGGCGGCGCTGATGGTGTTTGCCAGTGGCGTGGACGAGGCAGAAGCGGTGCGCGAAACCGTGGCGATCCTCAAACAGGCGGACACCGCGCCGCTCGATGTGTCGGGGTATGGCACGTTCCAGGAGCGCGAAGCCGAGGGGCATGATATTTCCGACGAAGAGCGCGGGTTGATGCAGCGTGCCCTGGATGAGAACGCCGTGATCGTGGCGCAGGTGACGCCGTTTTTTGACGATTAGACCCGGTTTGCGCAGAGGTACTTTTGCGTCACGCCGCGCGGGCGCTGGCGAGGGTGATCGCCTCAAAGGGCTTTAGAACAGGCCAGACCGGTTTTGCGTGTTCCGGCAAAAATGCGCGGTCGATCCCGGCAAGCACGCTGGCCGAAAGCCTTTCGGGTTTGCGGCGCATGCGCCCGAGATAGAGGCTGTCAACCGGACAGCCCGAGGCGATGATCGCCTCATGATTGGGCAAGACCAGTTGATAAAGCGACAGCTTGTCAGGGCCGTCCTCGTATCTGGCGGATGTGTCATTGATCAGGTGGCGGGCGGGGATGGCTACGGCCTCGTGACCAAACATGTATTCCACGTCCGAGCCTTTCAGGATGATCCGCTGATCAGCCGACAAAACGAGGTCGCGCGTCAACCCGAAATACCCGGCGCGCAGGCAGACCGGACGGAACGCGCCTTGGCCCGGCATCTCGCCTCGGATCACATGCAGCACCGGCACCAGATCACCGGCGTCGGTCACCACCAGGTCGCCGCGTTTCAGAGTGTGGATGAAGCGCTCCCCCTGGTCGGTCATGATGGGCGTCTGCGGCATGAGGCCGGGGCGGGGGCCGACCGGCTCGATGCTGTCTGACAGGCCGATCTGGATCACGTCAGCGTCGACCTCCATCAGATGCGGGCGGGTCATAAGATCACGCATATCGGTCAGGATCATCGGGCGCGCGGCGTCCAGATGCACCATGTGCAGGCTGTCAGGCTCTGCCCGTTCAATGGCCAAGCGGGCGCTGCCTTCGATCCCGTCCCAACTGTAGGACAGACGGACGACATCGGTGCGATCCACGTAGGGGCATGGCAAAACGGCGCTCAGCGTGTCTTGGCCTTGGGCCTCAATCAGAACAACGCTGCCTCCGGGCAGGATTTGCAAGGAAAACTGCCCCGGCCAGGGAAAGCAGCGCTCAAACGCCAAAAGGGTTTGGGGGCGTTCTTCGGGTGTGACACGAGCCTCGACCATCAGGGTGCCACGGGGCAACAGTTCAACCAACGGGTTGGAGGGATCTTGCACCACGTGGTCTGACGCAGGCGGATTGAACCACCCTGTGTGGCGTGTGCAGGCGCCGATCCAGCCCATTCAGGCGGCCCACTTCCGTGACAGAAGCTGCGCCTCGTAGCGCTTGAGCGACGGACGCGCCGATGCGCTGTAGCCTTCGCCCGTCTCGGGGCGCAGTTCGGGGAAAATGGTCTGAATTTCCTCGACCATCTCTGCCTCGAATGAGTGCACGATCTGCGGGCCGGGCAGGAAGCTCTCGGTTTCCAGACCTGCGGAATAGATCACCTCATGCTGGTCAAACAGGATGTGAAAGTAATCGACATAGCCGCCTTCGACTTGTCGCACGGTCCGGTCATTGATCAGATCACGCGCGGCGACGAGGACTTCTGGCTCGCCAAACAAAAGCTCGGCCAGCACATCCTTGATCAGAACCCGGTGCAGCGGCGAGACCGCAAGATCGCTATGAGCCCCGAACGTGCCGGCCTTGATGAAGACCGGCGCAAACACGCCCTTTGCTTCAACCTGACGGTGGCCGATCCAACGGATGGGTTGTGGGCCGCGATCCTTCGTGATCACAAGATCGCCCACGGCCAGTTCTTCGACAGGGCGTTCGCCTGTGTCGGTCAGGATCATCGTTTCGGCGACAAAGCAGGGCACGCTTTCGAGCGTGATGAAGGCCACATCGCTTTCGCCGGTCGTGCTTTCGACCTGATAGGTGAAGTTGACGGACTCTTCATCCCCGTCGCCTTCGACAGTGATCGTGCCGTCGCCATTGACGGTGATCTCTTGGCCCGATGGCAGAATGACCATGCTGCCCGCGACCACCTCTTCGCCATTGATATGGGTGATGAAAAGCGTGCCGCCCGTGGCATTGTCATCATTGCCCAGAAGATCAAAGGTCTTGGTTTCATCCGGCGTCATCCGCAGATCGTCGTCATTGGCAATGAGCGCGGTCTGCACGCTGTCGGCGGCAATCAAAAGGGTGGAGTCGTAATTGCTGTCGGCCACATCCGCGATGCCGATGCGGATGGTGTTTTCCTCACCCGCGTTGACGTTCATCTTGAGCGTGAGCGTGATCGTCACACCGTCCATTTCGGTGTTCAGTTGATCGCTGGTGTTGTCCTGAAAAAGGTTGCCGTTTTCATTGGAGTTGAGGTTGCCGGGATCTACGTCGCCGTCCCCAACGGCCAGATCTACAAATTCGTCGTTGACCCAGACGCCGACGAAA
>JBCBWJ010000384.1:0-2967 GCA_039817165.1 Pseudomonadota bacterium
GGCCCGGTTTCATGTAGCCCATGGAGGCCAGCGCGAGGGTGGATTTGCCGGACCCGCTTTCGCCGACGATGCCCAGGGTTTCGCCGGCGTTGACGGACACGCTGACGGATTTGAGCACCTCTTGGGTGTGACCCGCGCGGGCGGTGAAGCCGATGCTGAGATCGCGGATATCGATGATCGGTTTGGCCATCTCAGACGACTGCCTTGCGCGTGCGGTCGATGCCCAGGGTCTTGGCCAGCGCATCCGCCGTGAGATTGACCCCGATGATCAGGGTCGAGAGCGCGATCATCGGGCCAAGGACGCCCCAGGGGGCAAGGGACATGTACACGCGCGCCTCTGAGATCATCTGCCCCCAATCGGGGGTGGGCGGGGTGACGCCGAAGCCAAGAAAGGAGAGCGACGAGAAGGTCAGCAGCATCCAGCTGAGCCGCATAGCGCCTTCGACCATCATCACATCGAGCGTGTTGGGCAGAAGTTCGCGGCGCATGATGGAGCCGCGCGAATGCCCGCGGGCGCGCGCGGCCAGCACGTAGTCGCGGGCGACCACGTCATGGGTGGCGCCCCGTGCAACGCGGATCACCGGGATGCCGAAGAAAAACGCCAGTGTGAAGATCAGCACCTCATTGCCCGCGCCGAAGACGACGACAAAGACCATGAGCGGCAGGATACCCGGCAGGGACAGGAACGCATCCACAAGGCGCATCGCGACCTCATCCACCCAGCCGCCGCGCAAGCCCAGGTAGACGCCCGCAAGACCGCCCCAGATCATCGTCAGCGGGATCGCGAGAAAACACACCCAGAGCGCTTCGCGCCCCCCCAGAAGCACGCGTGTCAGAACATCACGGCCCAGCGCATCTGTGCCCAGCCAGTGCTCTGCCGTGGGGGCTGCGAGGATGATCCCGCTGTCCATGGATTTGAAATCGTAAGGCACGATCCATGGGCTGATGAAGGCCACGATCACATGGATCGTCACAAGGAACACACCAATAGCGCCAGACGGACGCCGCACCAGATCGCGGAGCACCTGCATCCAGCGTCCGAGGGCCGTGGGGCGCGCCGTGTCCGCGCTTTCAGTCGCGGCATCGGTCATTTGGACCTCATCTTCATGGTTCTGAGCCGAGGGTTGAGCATCATAGACGCCAGATCGGCCACCAGATTGACCAACACGTAGGTCGCCGCAATCAGCATGACGAGCGCCTGAATGATCGGCAGGTCGCGATCGGATATCGCATCAATCGTCATCCGCCCGATACCGGGATAATTGAACACGACCTCCACCACAACGACCCCACCCAACAACCAGGCCACGGTCAGCGCCACCACGTTGATGGCGGGCAAAAGCGCATTGGGCAACGCGTGGCGGAAGACAATGCGCCAGTACGGCACGCCCTTTAGCGTGGCCATCTGGACATATTCGCTGGCCATCACTTCGATGACGGACGACCGCACCATGCGCATGATATGGGCCACCATGACCATCACGAGGACGATCACGGCCGGTATGAACTCTGGCCAGAACTCCAGCGCGGGGGCGTCTGCGGGTGTCAAAACCACCGCAGGCAGCCAGCCCAGCCAGATCGAGAACACAAGTACGAGAATGGTGGCGGCCACGAATTCCGGAATAGTCATCGCAAGTATGGCCGCGGTGGAGACGAAAATATCAGGGAATCGGTCACGCGCGAGCCCGGCGATCACCCCAAGGAGGATGGCCAGCGGCACGCCTACGCTGAGCGCGCCTGCGGCCAGAAGGATGGAATTCTTGACGCGGAGCGCCACTTCGGTGCTGATCTTGGTCTGACCATCTGCCGAGAGGCCAAAATCACCTCGTGCCGCGCCGGCCGCCCAGCTCAGGTAACGCTCCAACGGGGGGCGGTCCAGGCCGAGGTTTTTGCGACAATTCTCAAGCACCTCGCCCTGCGCGTCGCGTTCCAACACAACGGTGCAGGCATCCCCGGGGAGAACTTCCATTCCGGCAAAGATGATCACAGAGACCAGCCAGACGGTCACAACGCCAAGCGCCAGGCGGCGTAGAAGCAGATTAATCATGTCCCCCCGGTCCCGCGTTTGTTGTTCAGACCTTCCCCGACAGCGCGGCCTAGGGCGCGAGTCAGCAAGACCTTAGACCGATGAGACGAGTGCCGTCGACCCCAAAGGCGTGCAGCAAGGTGTCACTGCCGCGGGCCGGTGTCAGGTTTTGCGTTTGATGCCTATTTTGCGGCCAACGCCCTCTGGCTGCGGCATGGCGGCATTGGCGCGTGCCATCGCTTGAAGGCGGCCAAAAATCGGCTCGGGCATAGGGGCGACTTTGGGCTTTGGACCGCTCAGGTTGACATGCAGTGTCAACCCTTCGCCAGTGGCGGCCAGCCAGCCGTCTTCGTGGAAGAGTTCCTGAAAAGTATGAAAGCGTTTTTCGTCGTAATCCACGATCCGGAAGCTGGAGCGCACTTTGTCGCCCAGCTTGACCTCCTTTAGGTAGCGAACGTGGAATTCGGCCGAAAACGTGGTGTGGTTGGTTTTTTCGACGTAGTGCGGGCCGAACCCAAACTCAGCAAAGGCCTGATCGGAAGCGCGATCAAAGAGCACCGGGTAATAGCCCATATTGAGATGGTTGTTATAGTCGATCCATTCCGTTTCGATATCGAAATAGTCGGACATGAACAGGTCGGTATGGGTCATGAGGTCTCTTGCCAGTGGGCGGTGGTTCGAGCGCCAAAGTGGGGGAAGCCAAACGATTGGGCAATCCCTATTTGGGCCCAATTTGGACGACGCCGCGACACCCCCGCGACAGGTTTGCCGTTGACAAATCCCGACTGCCCTTGGCTTACTCCTCAGGAATAAAAGTTTCATCTAATCCAACAGGAGACGTCCATGGCCAAGAAAAGAGTGGCAGTGATCGGCGCAGGCCCGTCCGGTTTGGCGCAACTGCGCGCCTTTCAATCCGCAAAGATGAATGGCGAGGATATCCC
>JBCBWJ010000385.1:0-2967 GCA_039817165.1 Pseudomonadota bacterium
GTCCTCGGGCTTGATTACCTGTCGTTGGCCGCCCTACCCCCGGTCGCCGCCCCGATCGGCTGGCTTGGACAAAAAACCGGGGCGCATGGCCTATGCCAGTTTAAAACCAGCTTTAATCCAACGCGCGTGCCTCTTTACGCCGCAGCACCCTCTTCGCCCGAACTTTGGTTCGCTTTGTGTGATTTGTGGTGCGCCATTCGTCGGTCCAATTCAAATATCGCTCAAGTTCTTCATGAAGATTATGAATTTGATTCTATAAAGAGCGCGTGAAACACAGAGGCCGACCATACCCATATGGAGACGTCATGACCAACGCCTTTGAGACCATGCTTGGCACCCGCGATTGGATTCTTGCGGACGGCGCGACGGGCACAAATCTATTCAACATGGGGCTGAGTTCCGGTGATGCGCCCGAGTTTTGGAACGAGGATCATCCAGACCGCATCGACGCGCTGTATTCTACGGCCGTTGACGCAGGAAGCGATTTGTTTTTAACGAACTCCTTTGGCGGCAATGCAGCGCGGCTCAAATTGCATGACGCGGGTCACCGAGCGCGGGAATTGTCGCGAATCTCGGCAGAGATCGGCCGCGAGGTTGCGGATCGGCAAACACGCGATGTGATCGTTGCCGGCTCTGTCGGACCCACAGGTGAGATCATGTCGCCAATGGGCGAACTTACCCATGAATTGGCCGTCGAGATTTTTCACGAACAGGCCGAGGGGCTTAAAGAGGGCGGTGCAGATGTACTCTGGCTGGAAACCATCTCAGCACCCGAGGAATACAACGCCGCCGCGGAAGCCTTTGCGCGCGTCGGTATGCCATGGTGCGGGACCATGAGTTTCGACACCGCCGGGCGTACGATGATGGGTTTGACCTCGGCCGCGATGGCAAACATGGTGGAAAAAATTGAGTACAAGCCGGCGGCCTTCGGGGCCAATTGCGGGGTTGGCGCATCTGATTTGTTGCGCACAGTACTGGGCTTTGCTGCGCAAGGTACAGAGCGGCCGATCATCGCCAAAGCCAATGCTGGCATCCCGCAATATGTCAGCGGCAAGATCTGCTATAACGGCACGCCCGATTTGATGGCAGATTACGCTGTTTTGGCGCGCGATTGTGGTGCCAAGATCATTGGCGGATGCTGCGGCACGATGTCGGAACACCTGATGCAAATGCGCGATGCCTTGGAAACGCGCCCGCGCGACGACAGTCCGTCTCTCGAAGTGATTGCCGAAAAACTGGGTGCGTTCTCTTCTGCCGTTGATGGGACTGAAGAAGGCGCGGCGATCCCGCGTCGGGAGCGGTCACGTCGTCGAAGATCTGGTTGAACCACTCCTCGCTTGACGTCGCCCACCTCAGTTTGGTCGGTTCACAGCAGGGGTTTTTCCCGCATTTTGTACTGAAATCGGCGGGGACAGGTTTGACGCATCGGCGACAAATGCATCTCGAATGCTGTTTGTTGTCAACTGAACGACACTCTTGTCGAGAGCGTCCGACAAAGGCCTTCAACAGTCTTTGTCGTGCCATCAGAGGGTACCTTCGAAATATCCATGGGTGTTCAAGCTGACCTCGGTGGACTGTTGTCAATTCAACCTACGTTGACACCCGTCGCTCAGCCTGATCCGGAGCCCGACCTCGAGCCTCGTTTTGATCGCGCAAATATCCAAGCGGCCATCATTTCAAACCTCAACACGATCGACACTGCATCATGACCCATTTCAGAGCCTCTGCTCTAAAACGTCGCAATGGTTCTTTGCTTCTGTCACTGGACCTGCCTGGCAGTACGGAACGTCATCAAAGGATCCTCTTTGCTATTGGCCCCGTGGAAGATGGGCGTTTTTGGATTTGGGCCTGTTCACGGCGGCGACAACACTGGAAGTGATACAGGCAGCGGCCAATGCGGAGGCTCCAGGTGTTGGCTATAAGGCACGCATTTGAACTCTGGGCGCGGATCATTGACTGCTTGCAAGAGCTCTCCTTTACCGTTGCGGACGTAAGAGGGCCGAAGCGCGAGATTGGCGCAGTGTCTGATGCGTTGGTCAACCGGGTCTCTATTTCTCAGCTCGAGGGACCTCAAGTGTCCCGCGCAAACCCCAACCTTGCCCCATGTCATTTTCCGGCACCAATATTCAGACGACCCGCTTTTCCACCCGCGGCGTGCCCTTTCAGGCCCTAGAACAGCGAAAGCTGGTCGCCCTTTTGAGGGGGCACACGAAAAAGATCTGTCCGCAAGTCGGGTAGCTCTTTTACCAGACCAAGGGCACGCTGAGAACGTTTGAAACGAGCTGCAATGATCTGCGCATACGGTCCCTCACCGCGCATCCTTTTGTGCCAGTCAGAACTGTACTCTTTGCCCCCATGCATGTCGCGGACCAGATTCATCACGCGCACGGCCCGGTCAGGGTAATGGGTCTCCAACCAATCCTGAAACAGCTTTGAAACCTCAAGTGGCAATCGCAGCATGACCCAGGATGCGGCCTGTGCCCCAGCATCACACGCCGCGGCCAGCATTGCTTCCAGTTCGTAGTCGGTAAGACCCGGAATAATTGGAGAAGTGAGAACGCGCACTGGGATGCCCGCCCGGTTGAGGCGCTCAATGGTTTGCAAACGCCGCTGAGGCGCCGGCGCGCGAGGCTCCATCCGACGGCTCAGGACGGGGTCTAAAGTGGTTAGCGAAATCCCGACCCGCGCCAGACCCCGTTTGGCCATATCGCTCAAGATGTCGATATCACGTTCGACCAGAACCCCCTTTGTCACGATCCCCACAGGATGCCGGAACCGCTGCAGCACTTTCAGGCAATCGCGCATGATGCCGTAGGTTTTTTCAATTGGTTGATAGGCGTCCGTGTTGGTTCCAATCGCCAGCATTGCAGGTTGGTATCGTGAATTTCGCAGTTCCGCTTCCAGCACTTGTGGGGCATCAGGGCGCGCCACCAGCTGTGTCTCGAAATCAAGCCCCGCAGACAGGCC
>JBCBWJ010000386.1:0-2935 GCA_039817165.1 Pseudomonadota bacterium
CCTGCCCAAATCGTCCAAAATCGTCATCGTTGGTGGCGGCATCGTCGGGTGCTCCACCGCCTATCACCTCGCCCATATGGGCCACGAGGTTTTGCTGCTCGAAAAGGCCCGGCTCACCTCCGGCTCCACCTGGCACGCCGCCGGTCTGGTGGGGCAACTGCGCTCCAGCGCCAACATCACCCAGCTTCTGGGCTATTCCATCTCGCTCTATGACACGCTCGAAGAGGAAACCGGTCTGGCCACCGGTTGGAAAATGAACGGCGGTCTGCGCCTGGACTGCAAACAGGAACGCTGGACCGAGGTGCGCCGCCAGGCCACAACCGCCCATTCCTTTGGCCTGGATATGCAACTTCTGACCCCACAAGAGGCCCAAGATCTCTGGCCGCTCATGGACATCTCCGACGTGGTGGGCGCGGCCTTCCTGCCCACCGATGGTCAGGCCAGCCCCTCTGACATCACGCAGGCGCTCGCCAAGGGGGCCCGGATGCAGGGCGCGCAGCTCATTGAGAGCACACAGGTTCGCGAAATTTTGATCGAAAACGGGCGTGTCACAGGCATCAAAACCGACGCAGGCGATATGGCCTGCGAGACACTGGTCCTCTGCTGCGGTCAATGGACCCGCGATCTGGCCGCCACCGTCGGCGTCACCGTGCCACTGGTGTCGGTGGAGCATCAATACATGGTGACCGAACCCTTCGGTGTCCCCTCTGACTTGCCCACCCTGCGGGACCCGGATCGCCTGACCTATTGGAAAGAAGAAGTGGGCGGGCTCGTGATGGGCGGCTATGAACGCAACGGCATCCCCTGGGCCAAAACCGGCGTGCCCGACCCCTTTGATTTTCAACTGCTTCCCTCCAATTACGACCATTTCGAGCAAATAATGGAACTGGCCCTCCCTCGCGTGCCCAAAATGCAGGAGGCCGGGATCAAAGAACTGATCAACGGGCCCGAAAGCTTCACACCCGATGGCAACTTCATCCTGGGCGAGGCGCCAGAGCTGCCCGGTCTCTTCATTGGCGCAGGCTTCAATGCGTATGGGATCGCCTCAGGCGGCGGCGCGGGCATGGCGCTGGCCGAATGGGTGGCCAAAGGCGCGCCACCCTATGATCTCTGGCCGGTCGATATCCGCCGTTTCGACCGCCCGCACAGCGACACGGATTGGGTTCGCACGCGCACGCTTGAGGCCTATGGCAAGCACTACACCATGGCTTGGCCATCTGAAGAACACGACAGTGGCCGCCCCTGTCGTCGCTCACCGCTCTACGCCACGCTTGCGGCCAAGGGCGCTGTGTTCGGGGAAAAACTGGGATGGGAGCGACCCAATTGGTTTGCTGTCCCCGGCGAAGAGGCGCGCGACATCTACACATATGAGCGTCCCAATTGGCACAGGGCCGTCGGACGTGAACACAAGGCCGCGCGCGAAAAGGCCGCTCTCTTTGACCAGACCTCTTTCGCCAAATTCCTACTGAAAGGCCCGGATGCTGAGGCCGCCCTGCAATGGATCGCTGCCAACCGGATGGACCGTCCGGTGGGCTCGGTGATTTACACACAAATGCTCAATGATCGCGGCGGCATTGAATGCGACGTGACCGTCACGCGGCGCGCGCAGGATGAGTTCTATATCGTCACAGGCACCGGCTTTGCGACCCATGATTTCAATTGGATTGAAAGCAACATCCCCGCAGGCCTGAACGCGCAGTTGGTCGATGTTACTTCCGCCAATGCCGTGTTGTCGCTCTTTGGGCCAAAAGCGCGCCACATCCTCGCCGCCTGCACCAGCGCGGATGTGTCCCACGCCGCCCACCCCTTTGCCACCGCGCGCCAGATCGGCATCCACGGCTGCCCTGTGATGGCCTCGCGCATCACCTATGTGGGCGAGCTGGGGTGGGAGCTGCACATGCCGGTGGAATACGCCCAAACCGTCTATGACACGCTGCATGCGGCCGGGGGCGACCACGGTCTGGCCGATGCGGGCTACCGCGCCATCGAAACCCTTCGGCTGGAAAAGGGCTATCGCGCCTGGGGCTCTGATATCGGTCCGGATCATACACCCGCGGAGGCTGGTCTGTCTTGGGCGGTCAAGCTGAAAACCGACGCCGATTTCAAAGGTCGCGCTGCCGCGCAGGCGCAACGCGACAGCGGGGTGAAGAAAATACTGGCCACGTTCACGACGGATCCGGGGGTGATCCTCTTGGGCCGCGAAACCGTTCTGCGGAATGGTAAGCGGTGCGGGTGGCTCAGCTCGGGTGGGTACGGCCATACAGTGGGCCGGTCCATCGGCATGGGCTATGTGCGCAGCGATGAGGCGATAGACCGTGACCACGTTCTGTCTGGCTCATATCAGCTCGAAGTGGCAACCGAACGGGTGGACGCAGACATTACCTTGCGCCCGCTCCACGACCCCGACATGACCCGCATCAAGACCTGACCACGGCCAAAAGCGCGCAGAATTTTTCAAAAATTCTGCCATTTTCTTTGAAAGAAAATGCGGCCCTCAAATGCCGATATGGGCCTTGGAAATGTCCGGTGTCAGATCGGCTATTTCGCCTGTCCAGATGGTCTTGCCCCGCTCGAGGATGACGGCACGATCCGACACCGCGCTGATTTCTTTGAGCGATTTGTCGATCAAGAGGATCGCAAGCCCGGTCTGCTGTTTGAGCGTTGAAATGGCGGTCCAGATCTCTTGTCGGATGAGCGGCGCCAGTCCTTCTGTCGCTTCATCCAACACCAACAGCCGCGGGTTCGTCATCAAGGCCCGCCCGATGGCCAGCATCTGCTGCTCGCCCCCCGACAGCGAGTGCGCCACTTGATGGCGCCGCTCGCCCAGCCTCGGAAAGAGTGCGTCCACCCGGGACAGATCCCAATGCCCGGGTCGCGCTGCCGCCGTCAGGTTCTCCGTTACGGTCAGACGCGGGAAGCATCGCCGCCCTTCCGG
>JBCBWJ010000387.1:0-2884 GCA_039817165.1 Pseudomonadota bacterium
AGCGATCTCAGCCATTGTATTCCGCGCTCAACTCTTCCAGACCGGCCTCCATGATTGTGAACATTTCATCCACTTCCGCTTCACTGATCACCAGCGGTGGAGAAAAAACGGCCATGTTTCCAAAGGGCCGCAGCATAAGCCCGCGCCGTTCACAGGCCGCGTCCAGTTTGTTGCCGAATTGCAAATGTGCGGCGTAGCTTTCATCGGATAGATCGGGCCTGCATTCCAGACATCCCAAAAGGCCCATCCCGCGCACATCGCCTACGATGTCAAACCGTTCGCCGATGTCTTGCAGGCGCTTCTGAAACACGTCGCCAACGCGAAGCACATGACCGAGAATATCTTCTCGCTCCATGATTTCCATATTCTTGAGCGCAGCAGCACAGCTCACTGGATGGCCCGAGTAGGTGTAGCCGTTGTAGAACAGTTCATCACCGCCTGCGTCACGCATTTCTCCCATGATCCTGTCAGACATGATGCACGCTCCGAGCGGAAGGTACCCTGACGTAAGGCCTTTCGCGCAGGTTATCATATCCGGCACAATGTCGAATACGGCCTCTGATGCAAACCAATGGCCTAACCTGCCGAACCCGGTCACAACCTCGTCGGAGATATACAAAATGTCGTACTTGCGACACAGCTCCAATGTGCGCGCATGGTAGCCTTTGGGGGGTACAATCACGCCGCCTGAGCACAGGATCGGCTCCGCGATAAACCCACCGATCGTATCTGGTCCCAGATCAAGAATGATCTTTTCCATCTCGTCGATCTTGCCGTCGCACCAGTCCTCCGGCGACATGCCTTTGGGTCTCAAATTCGGGTTCACATCTGGCAGGAAATGCACGAGGTCATGGGCCTTGTCGAACCTCGTCTTGAACCGCTCTTTTCCCGTCATCGATGACGCGAGGTAAGTCGACCCGTGATAGGCCTTTTCCCGCGAAAGAATGCGTTTTTTACCGGGGCGACCGACGATATTGTTGTACAAACCAACCGTGCGCAATGCGGTGTCCACAGCCGTTGAACCGCAGGTCGTGAAGTGTACGTTGTTTAGGCCTCCCGGTGTGCGTTCCGCAATTTGGCGCGCAAGGATTGCGGCAGGTTCAGAAGTCGATGACCACGGTGAAGCATAGACCATCTTGCGCACCTGATCTGCGATCGCATCGGCCATTTCGTCCCTGCCATATCCGATTTGCACGCACCACATTCCGCCCGGCCCGTCGATAAAGCGTTTGCCTTCACTGTCCCATAGATAAACGCCGTCTCCCGTGTTCAGCCGCTGGTAGACGTCCTCTTTCCAAGTCCCCAAACCGCCCCAAGGATGCAGGTTGTGGTCGCGATCCCATTGTGTGAGTTCCGCCGGGCTCGGCGAGTTTGCTGGCGGTGTCATAGTGGTCTCCAATATGGTCGATGAATGCAATCGCCACTACGATATGTGCGCACCCAGGAATGCGCAAAGTTTTTTTGAGCGCTCAAACAAATTTAGATGACGCGCTTGGCCAGATGTGCCAAAAACCAGTCCCAGACTTGCAGAAAGACAGAGGCATGGCCGCGCTGAGCGAGATCAAGAAACCCAGAAAAGAGCGCAAGGAAAACGCGGATCGACGCCGTCGTCAGTTGCTGGATGCCGCGCGACGATCCGTTCTACGACACGGGTTAGCCAAGACAACGCTAGCAACCGTCGCGGCGGAAGCTGGGCTGTCGCAGGGTGTGGCTGTATTCTATTTTAAGTCAAAGTCTGGGCTGTTGACTGAAACATTGCGCGATGTTTACCAGACATATGAAACCCTCTGGCGCGCGGCTATTGCGACAACCGGCACACCGTCAGAGCGTTTGATGGCAGTTCTGGAGGCGGATTTCTGCGAAGAGTCCTGTGGCCCGGAGCAGCTGCCTCTTTGGTTTGCGTTCTGGGGGGAGTTGCGTTTTTCCGAGCACTACGCTGACCTCGCAGATGCCTTTGATGCGCGCAGACAAGTTGCGATGCTTGCGCTCTGGCGCGAAGTTTTGCCGGACGCCAGCGAAGCCGAAATCACTAAAATCACTGATTGGATGGAAACGCTGACGGATGGCTACTGGATCAGCCTTCACCTTACCCCTGATGCGCTGACTCGAAAAGATGCTTTGGCGGCCACTCAATCGCTATTGCGACGCGTCGTGCCGGGTGTCGTCTAGCGCGCAGTAGATCGCACATGCTGGGGCGCCATGGCGGTCGATCAGACGCCAAGCTTGTCCAGCAGACGCAAGCGTAGGATTTCCGCCTCCACCATGGTTTCCTTGGCAAAAGAAAAGGGCAGGGGTTTGATCGTGGTGACTGGGAAGGCTAGGTCCTCTTCCGGTATACCTTGGGCCCACTGCGCCAACACGCGGCCCATGGCAGTGGCAATGGCCACACCGCGTCCGTTGTAGCCCAGGCCGGCCTTCAGACCCGGGGTGATCTCGTGCAGGTGAGCGTAGTGGTCTCGGGTCAGCGCGACAAACCCGCCCCAAGCGTATTCCCATTCCACATCGGCCAACTGTGGATAGAGCCTTGCCGTCACCGACTTCAACCGTTCGAACTGGCGGCGGGTGGATGCATCGTTGTAGGTGCCGCGACCGCCCATCAAAAACCGGCCGTCCGCATCGAGACGGAAGTAGAGCAGGAGCCGGCGCGCGTCCGACAAGGCATGCAGCTCTGGCAGGATGGATCTGCGTATGTTGTCCGACAGAGGCTTGGTGGCCACCTGCACTGACCGCACGGGAAGCACTGATTTTGACAGGTTGGCGTGCAGGTCTTTGGTCGAATAGGCGTTGGTGCACAGCACGACCTGCGACGCCTCGACAGAGCCTTTGGCAGCATGAACCTTGTGGCCAGTGGCGGTCTTTTCAATCTTTGTGACCGCTGATCCGC
>JBCBWJ010000388.1:0-2859 GCA_039817165.1 Pseudomonadota bacterium
AAAAAGCGCGTCCTGGCGCGACATCACCTCGGTTGCGTCAAGGATGCGGCCGTCCACGTCGAGGTCGCTCATTTCATTGACGATCACGCCCAGATGCACCTCCGGCAGCGCGCGCGATTGCACCAGCAGGTTCTGCAGCAGCGTGGTTTTGCCCGCGCCGAGAAAGCCGTTCAGGATGGTGACGGGAAGGGGCGGTGTCTCAGAGCGCGACACTCAGCAATCCCAGGCTGAGCCAGATGATGGCCACGCCCACACAGACCCGGCTTGCGGAAAACACGGTTGTGTGCAGGCCGGAGGGGGCGGCGGTGACAAGCGCCAGTTTGCGGGCGGTGACACTGGAGAGCGCCACGAGGCTGGTGAGTGCGGCCGTGCCCAACCCCATCACGATCACCGCCAGCGCACCGGCCATGTGCAGGTCCATTTGCCATGCGATCACAAGCAGGAAGATCGCCCCGGTGCAGGGCCGGATTGCGACGCTGGTGATCAGGGCAATGGCCTCTCGCAGGGAGCTTACATTTGCGATCTCGCGGGCGGTTGGGCCATGGGCACCGCAGCCGCAGTCTTCGTCGTGGTGATGGTCATGGTGATGGTGATGGGTCTGCGCCCGGTCTTTTCGGATTTGCCGCACGCCCCGCCACACAAGGATCAACCCGACAGCGGCGATGGCCAGATAGCTGGCCGGGGCGAGGATATCTTCGGCCAGATAGGTCATTTGCTGGGCGGTGAGCGAAACAAGGGCGAACCCGCCATAGACCAGCGCGATGGCCCACAGCGCCTGCACCAGCGAGGAGGCGGACGCGATGCCCACGAGCCGGGTGGCGGACACGGACGAGCCGAGGCCCACGCCGCCCACAAGGTATTTGCCATGGCCGGGCCCCAGCGCGTGCACAAACCCGTAAGCGCCCGTGGCGGCAAAAAGTGCGAGATAAGCGCCGGGCTCGCCCGCTTTCAACGCGCGGACCCCGCCTGCCATCTGGGTTTGAAAGGCGCGTTGCTGATCCAGCGCCCAGTGGGCCAAGGCGCCCCAATCCAGCGAAAGCGCCACGGCGATAAGGGCTGCGAGGCCCAAAAGACCGATCCACATCATCCGCATGAGAGCGCAATCCTGTCGGCGAAAAGCGCGCCGACGTTTTCATCTTGTGGGATTTCTTCGCGGCCGAGCTGCGCCAGTTTGGCCAGCAGCGGGCTATCATCGGGATCGGGTGTGAAAGGCACCACTTTGGCCGCACAGAGGCCCGCGCCGCCCAGAAAACGAGGCGTGTTGGTGATCTTGAAGGCAAAGAAATAGGTGGATTCGTAGAACGCGATCTCGGCGTCTTGCCCGCTGAGGGTCAAAGGTGTTTCCAGCGCGCGGGTGAATTCGGACCTCAGGCGTCCGTCGATCAGGTGCACCTGAGGGGCCGAGGGCCATTTGAGTGCAACCGCCTCGCCATTCACGGTCATGTGGGCGGAGCCGTCAAAATCCTCGGGCCAAACGCTCAGCGCCTCTTGCAGGGCGCGGCGGTCGCCCTCATCCAGACCCCCTTGGTCATTGAGGCTGAGGCCGTGGGCGGCGAGCAGGTAGAGCGTTTCAAATTCGTCATAGAGCCATGTGACATCGAGCGCTGTGAGCTGCGTCTCGTCGTCAAACACCAAATCCACGCCGCCATCGATGAAGACATGGGGATGGGCCTGAGCGGGTGTGGGCATGGTCACTGTCATGGTCACTGTCATGGGCGCGATCACAAACAGGCACGCTGCGCACCAGATGGCACGCAACGCTTTGCGCCACAGCGCGGGATGTATGATGGACGCCCCCATAGCATGGCAGCTTACGCGCCGGAGGCCCGGGGGTGAACCTCTCCCCATACCTTTTTGGCATCTTTGGCGATCAACCGCTCTTGCAGGCGGTCAAGCTCCTGGAGCGCGCGATCCACAGTGCCGGTCTCCGCCAGGGCCCGCTCATAGGAGCGGCGCACGGACCCGGGCCGCCACGGCAGTTCAGCGGTGGCGACCCAGGCGCGCAAGGGTTGGGGCAACCCGTCAAACTCGCGCATCGGATCCTGGGCGCGGGCTTTGCGCTTCAGGCTTGTGTGACCGAGGTTTCTGCGCGGGGTTCGAGCGGGGCCTTGGGTCATGGCTGCAGGATTTCTCCGGGCAGGGAATTGACCGTCATGGTCGCATCGGGCTGGAAATGGATCACCGAGCGGATCGATTGGCCCGCCTTGAGCAGGTCAAAGGCGGTGTTGATCTGTTCGTGGTTCATGTGGTGGGTGATGTAGGGATCGACGTCGAAATCGCCGCGCATCCATTCATCGACCATGCCGGGCAGCTCAGACCGGCCCAGAACACCGCCAAAGGCCGTGCCGCGCCAGACGCGCCCGGTGACCAGTTGGAACGGCCGGGTGGAGATTTCCTGACCCGCGCCCGCGACACCGATCACGGTGCATTCGCCCCAGCCTTTGTGACAGGCCTCAAGGGCCGCGCGCATCAGATCGACATTGCCCACGGCCTCGAACGTGTAGTCGAGCCCGCCGCCTGTCATCTCAACGAGCACGTCCTGAATGGGGGCGTCATAGTCTTTGGGGTTGAGGCACTCCGTGGCGCCCAACGATTTGGCCAGCAGGAATTTGGAGGGGTTGATGTCGATGCCGATGATCTTGGAGGCGCCGTTCATCACCGCGCCTTGAATGACCGCCATGCCGACCGCGCCGAGACCGAAGACGGCGACGGTCGCGCCTGCCTCAACCTTGGCGGTGTTGCGCACCGCACCCATGCCAGTGGGCACAGCGCAGCCCATCACGGAGGCTTTCGACAGCGGCGCGTCCTTGGAGATCTTGGCCACGGAAATTTCGGGCAGCACGGTGTATTCGCTGAAGG
>JBCBWJ010000389.1:0-2841 GCA_039817165.1 Pseudomonadota bacterium
GTCGGGAAATTCATCCAGAAACTCGCCCAGAACCGGGCTGAGGTGGTTCACGCCGAAATCGGTTGCCACGGAAATGCGCAACAGACCCGAGGGATCGGATTGCATGGAACTGACCAAGGCATCCGCCTCGCCTGCGTCATTGAGAACGCGCAGGGCACGGTCATAGTAGGCAAGACCAATCTCTGTGGGGCTCACGCGCCGTGTCGTACGGTTCAGCAGCCGCGCACCCAAGCGCGCCTCAAGCGATGAGACGTGCTTTGACACTGCAGATTTTGAAATACCCATCTTTCGCGCTGCGTCAGTAAATCCACCTTGATCCACGACTGTTGCGAAGGCCTCCATTTCGGTAAGGCGATCCATACTCGATACCCTTTTATGTTCTTTTCGAGGGTCAGGTATGTCGTCACATTCAGGCAAAACCGCGGCAGGTGGCTGACAATATCAGGGTTTTCCTTGGGATCGTTGGTGGCGGCGAAACAAAGGTGAGACGCACCGTGTCGGCACGGTCCGGGCCTGACCGTCGACACGACATCACACGCTTTTGGCGAAAACGTGACCCAAAAACGGGGCAAGCTGGCGATATGCTCTACCTTACCCACTGGCATTACAGCCGCTTAGGGAGGAAACTTATGAGAAAGACAGTTGCCATACTGGCCGCATGCGCCGCGATAACGGGCTTTGCGAACGCGGGTGAGACACCTTCACCCGAAGGCGCCACCGCCTATTTCATCAACATCGAAGATGGCGCGACGGTGTCGAGCCCGTTCAAAGTGAAGTTTGGTTTGTCCGGTATGGGCGTGGCCCCGGCGGGTGCTGATTTTGATAAAACAGGCCACCATCATGTTCTGGTCAACCGCGCACCCTTTGGCGAAGGCACCAATGATGCGGAGATGAACGAGGACGGTCTCTACAACGATGAAAACCACCGTCACTTTGGTGGAGGTCAGACAGAAGCGGTGTTCGATCTGCCCGCCGGGACGCATACCTTGCAGATGGTTTTGGGCGATCAGTTCCACATTCCCCATGATCCGCCCGTCGTGTCAGAGCAGATCACGGTGACGGTGGAGTAACCCGCTCATGTTGATCAGCCGGTGTTGGAGCCAACGCAAAGCTCTGACACCTGCTAGACCTGCATCGACACTGCGTCCAAAATCACGCGCTGCGCAGTTCAGGCTTCAGGCTCGTGGCTTCATTGCCCTGAGCGCGGCTCAGCGTGACTGAGGGTGCGGACAGCAGCCCAAGGATATCCGCCGTCTGTAAAGCGGTGCAAAACTCACCATGCATATTGGCCACTGACATGTCATGTACGAGCTCCGGCTCGTGATCCGTGCCATTAAGGTCCACCCGGTTGCAGGTCGCACAGGCATCATGGGCCAGGTAGACATCGAACCCCATATTGCCCGCCATCCGCACCGAGGTCTCCACGCAGAAATTGGTGAAATAGCCCGCCACGACCAACCGCTTGATCGACAGCCTGCGCAATTCGATCTCGAGCGGCGTGCCCAGGAAGGCCGAGTTCACGCTTTTCTGCACGGTGACGTCGCCTGCCGCAATCTCAAGACCCGGCAACTGTTGACCCGTGTCGAGGGCAAGCTTCAGCGGGCTGTCGGGTTCGATGCTGTCGTGCCGGCTGAAGGCGATCTGCTTTTTGGCTGATCGAAAGGCGCCGAGCAGCGCGCGCAGGTTGTCCAGACAGGCCTCATTGTTCATGCGCCCCGTGGGCCCACCCCAATGGTCCAGCTTGTGAACGCCTTTTTGCACGTCAATCAGCAAAAGTGCCGTGTCGGAGCCGAATTGCGCAATCATGAGTATACCCCTTTGTTCGTTTCAGCCGCCAGACAGCGCCCAATCCCAATACATATCGCGCACCCGGCGCGTGATCGGGCCGATTTGATAGTTTGTGTCGTCGAAGGCCGTGATCGGCGTGACCTTCATCATATTGCCGGACAGGAACACCTCATCCGCGTCATGGAAGTTTTCAAAGGACATCGTTGTTTCGTGCACGGTGATCCCGTCGGCGCGCATGTTTTCGATGTGGCGTGCGCGGGTGATGCCAGCAAGGAACGTGCCGTTGGGGATCGGCGTGAACACCTCGCCATCCTTCACGGCGAATGCGTTGGCCGTGGCCGCCTCTGCCACGTTGCCAAGCGCGTCGGCCACAAGCGCATTGGCAAACCCTTTGCGTTTTGCCTCGGCCAGCATGCGGGCGTTGTTGGGGTAAAGGCAGGCGGCCTTGGCATTGACGACGGCGTCTTCCATCACCGGGCGGCGGAACTGGGTCCGTGTCAGCGTGGCAGAGGCATCCGGCGCGGCCATCGGCACCTCTTCAAGGCTGATGGCAAATCCGGTCGCGCCGCCCTCTTTGGGGACAATTGCGGAATGCCCGCCTTCGATGGCCCAGTACATGGGCCGCACATAGACCGCGGCCTCTTTGGGGTAGGCTTTCAACCCCTCCAGCACGATCGCGACCATGTCTTCGGTGCTCACAGACGGCGTGACCATCAACGCCTCTGCGGAGGCGTTCACCCGCGCGCAATGCTTGTCGAGGTCCGGTGTCACCCCGTCAAAGAAGCGCGCGCCGTCAAAGACATTGCTGCCCAGCCACATCCCGTGGTCGGCGGCGTTCATCACAGCAATGTCGCCGTCGTGCCAGGTGCCGTTGAAATAGGTTCTGATATTGGTCCCTGTGGGCATGGCCGACCTCCGTTTGACCGTGAAACGTTAGGTCGAAACCCAAGGGCCGTCCAGTGCCGGGTCAGGGGGCCTCAGACAAAAGCTGATCCAGATCGAGCGGCGCATTGCCCATCCTCAGGGTGCCGTCTGCGTCGCGGGGCCATTCCG
>JBCBWJ010000038.1:0-12054 GCA_039817165.1 Pseudomonadota bacterium
CTCGCGCGCCTCCCGACGCCGCATCAATCTCGGCATTGGCCGTGGCCACTGCGAATGGCGCATTCAGATCGACCACCATGCGCGACCAACCGGGTCGAAACCCGCCCATGCGGACGGCAAAGACACCGTCTGCCTGATCCACCGTTTCGGCTTCAACACCGCTCCAGTTCACTTCGCGGAAATCCATCACGAGCCGCTCCGGGTCCGCCAGCGTGAACACACGGAACGGCACGCCTTGCGTTAAGGCCAACGTTATCTCGACGCCGCCGGTCACGTCTTTCATGACAGATCCCTCTGGCACGACACGCGCAAGACCCGACAAGTCCTGCGCCGCCATTGTCCGCGGCATCAAAAGCGCCAGCCCAAGGGCCAACATCCATAAATGTTTGATCATTCTGCTCTGCCGTTTTTATCGGTCGTTGTTCTGAGCGTACACGACAGCGCACGCTTTGCCTACCGGCTTTGCGGCGTCATCTTGCCAAAAATACTCGCGCCGGAGGCTTCAATCGCGGCGTGACGCCATGAACGTCTTGAGCCGTTTGAGGCCTTCAGCGATGTCTTCGGTGCTGCGCGCGTAAGAAAAGCGTAAGGTCCCCGCCCCGCGCTGAGGGTCGAAATCAAGTCCCGGCGTCACCGCCACACCAGCCACATCGAGTATCTCGCTTGCAAAGGCGCGGCTGTCATTCGTGAGATGCGCCACATCCGCATAGACGTAAAACGCACCATCAGGCGGCGCGATGCGATCAAAGCCTGCCTCGGGCAGACCTTTGAGCATCAGCGCGCGGTTGGCGCGGTACACATCCATATTGGCCTGCAATTCCGCCTCACACTCCATCGCGGCGAGGGCGGCCACCTGACTGGCATGGGGGGCACAAATGAACATGTTTTGGGCCAACCGCTCCACCCGGCGGATATGCGCCTCAGGCACCACCATCCAGCCGATGCGCCAACCCGTCATGGAAAAATACTTGGAAAAGGAATTGATCACATAGACATCATCGCTGATCTCAAGCGCGCTCACGGCCTTCGCCTCATACTCAATGCCGTGATAAATCTCATCGCTGATAAAGGCCGCGCCGGCGCCCTGCGTGGCCTCGATGAGCGCTTTGAGGGCTCCGTGGTTCAGCATCGTCCCGGTGGGGTTGGCCGGGCTCGCCACCATCAAGCCCGCCAGATCACGACCCACCAGATCCGAGGCGACCGGTTGCAGACGGTTTTCCGGCGCCGTTTCAATATCCACAGGTTGCAGACCAAGCGCATGCAGGATCTGGCGGTAGCTGGGATACCCCGGCGCGCCGATGCCCACCCGGTCGCCGCTGTCAAAGAGCGCGGTAAAGGCCAGCAAAAACGCCCCCGACGACCCGGATGTCACGATCACCCGCTCGGGGTTGAGGTCGATGCCGTACCACTCCTGATACAACCTCGCGATGCGCGTCCGGAGCGCGGGCAACCCGAGCGCCACGGTATAGCCCATCGGATCATCCTGCATCTGCGCGGCCAATGCGGACCGCGCGCCCGAGGGCGCACCTGTTCCGGGCTGACCCACCTCCATGTGAATGATATGCCGGCCCGCCGCTTCCGCCTGACGCGCGGCCTCCATCACGTCCATCACGATAAAGGGATCAACCTCAGATCGGCTTGAATGTCGCATGGTGTCTTTCCTATTCTCGCCTCAACGTAAAATCTGCGTGCCCTGAAACGGGCAGCGTCGTCAATGGCGCTGTCTTACGCCGGGACATGCAGGATCGTTGCGACCGCCTTGGCGAGGGGTGAACCCTGTGCCATGGTGCCCGCAACAACCTAAAACCAAGTCATCTGCCGTACTCCGATCGCTCGGACCAAGGCACATAAAGTACAAATGAGGACCGCCATGTTTGCCAAGACACTGACGAAATACCTTGTTGGTCCGGCACTGGCCTTGGGCCTGGCCCTGCCCGCCGCCGCACTGGACCTCTCTGACATGTCAGAGGCCGAGCGCGAGATCCTGCGCGAGGAAATCCGCGCCTACCTGCTGGATAACCCTGAAGTGATCATGGAGGCCGTGGCGATCCTGGAACAACGCGATGCCGTGGCGCAGGCCCAGGCGGACGAAAACCTCGTCGCCAGCTATGCCGAGGACCTTTTCAACGACACGCATTCCTGGAATGGGGGCAACCCAGACGGCGACATCACCCTGGTGGAATTCATCGACTACCGCTGCGGGTTTTGCCGCCGCGCCGCCCCGGACGTGGAAGAATTGGTCACAAGCGATGGCAACATCCGCATTGTGGTCAAAGAGTTCCCAATTCTGGGCGAGCAGTCCTTGCTGGCCTCCCGCTTTGCCATCTCGGCCCTGCAAAACGCGGGCGATGAAGCTTACAAAGCCGTTCATGACGCGTTGCTGCGCTTTGAGGGTGACATCACAGAGCGCTCTTTGCGCCGCCTTGGCACTGCGCTCGGTCTCGATGGGGATACGATTGTCGACCAGATGGAAAGCCCCGAGGTCAATGAGGTGATCGCGGCCAACCACAACCTTGGACGTGCGCTACAGATCAACGGAACGCCCAGTTTTGTGATGGAAAACAGGCTGCTGCGGGGCTTTTTGCCGCTCAATGAGATGCGCGCGCTCGCCGCCGATCTGCGCCAATAGAGGCACCCCTCACCACTCTGTGACGCAATCGCCGGGAACTTGAGCGCTGCATCGTTGCCATCGCAGCCATATCCGCTACCCTATCCTTTGAGGTCGCGCCCGACGCGCGGCCCACTGAGGATGCGATGGCACGCGACACATCTCTTGGAAAACAGGTTATTTTGCTCGGGCTCTTTGCGGGTCTGGCCTATGGTGGCTACGTGGCCTGGAAAGACTACGGCCCGCAGACAGACGCCAGCCCGCCCCGCGTCAGCACGCCGACCACGGTCGAGCTGGCCACCGCCACGATGCAAAGTATGGCGCAAACAGTAGAGGCCGTGGGCACCACCCGCGCGCGGCAGTCGGTCGAAATTGTACCAGAAGCCGATGGGCGCGTCGTAGAGTTGTTGTTCTCACCGGGTCAAAGCGTCAATCGCGGCGACGTCCTGGTCCGGCTGGATGACACGATCGAACGCGCAGACCTCGCAGAGGCCCGCGCCCGCGTCACCGAACGCGAACAGTCCCTCACCCGGGTCGAACAGTTGATCGGTTCGGCCGCGGTGTCCCAAGCCACATTGGAAGACACGACCGCCCGCCTGGCAGAGGCCCGTGCCCAGCTTGATCGCGCCGAACAGCGCTTTGCCAACAGGACGATCACCGCCCCGTTCAGCGGCATCGTAGGCTTGCCAGAGATCGATCCCGGCGCCTGGACGGGCGAAGGTCAGATGATAACCACGCTCGATGATCTCAGCGACGTGGAGGTGGAGTTTTCCCTGCCAGAAACCCTCTTTTCTCAAGTGCACATCGGGCAGCATCTTTCCGCCCAATCGGCCGCCTTCCCAGGCCAGAGCTTTGACGGGCAAATTGCGGCGATCGACAGCCGCATCGACGCGGTGAGCCGGTCTTTTCGCACCCGCGCGATCATTCCCAACCCCGACAGCGTGTTGCCTGCGGGCATGTTCATGTCGCTGACGTTGACGCTCAGCGAAGCCGATGTGGTGGTTGTGCCCGAAGAGGCCGTTCTGTTTCAGGCGGCGGAAACCTATGTCTTTGTCGCCGCAGAGGGCATAGCGACCCGCCTGCGCGTCACCACCGGCCAACGGCATGACGGCATGGTTGAGGTGACGGACGGGTTGGCGGCCGGCGCAGAAATCATTGTGCGCGGCTTGCAGCGCGTAAAGGATGGCAAGCCCGTGCGCGTGTTGGGCCGTGACGACACCGCCCACTCTGACGTAGACGGCGACACATGACGACGCTGCCGGGCATCGCGGTGCGTCGCCCGGTGCTGGCGGCAGTGGCGTCTTTGCTGCTCGTGGTCTTTGGCCTCGGCGCGGTGCAGACCTTGCCCGTGCGCGAATTGCCGGACGTGGATCTGGCAACGGTGACGATCAACACGACCTATCAAGGGGCCTCGCCAGAGGTGATCGACACCGACATCACGGAATTGATCGAAGGGGCCATCTCCGCCACGACCGGCCTGCGGTCCATCAGCTCCGAAAGCCGGCAAGGGCGGTCGATCATCCGGCTGACCTTTGAACAAGGCACCGATATAGAAACCGCCGCGGCAGACGTGCGCGATGCGGTGGGCCGGGTGGAACCGCGCCTGCCCGAAGAGGCCCGCGACCCCCGCGTCATCAAAGCAGATTCCGACAGCGACCCGGTGCTGCGCCTGGCCGTCACCTCCCCCCGGATGACCACGGCAGAGATCACCGACTATATCGACCGTTTTCTGGCTGACCGGTTGGCCACAATCGACGGCGTGGCCGATCTGCGCATCTATGGCAATCGACCTTTCGCCGTCAGGATCTGGCTCGACCGCCGCGCGCTGGCCGCCCGTCAACTGACCGTCGCGGATGTCGAACAGGCACTCAGGCGCAACAATCTGGAACTGCCCTCTGGAATTTTGAAATCGGAAAACCGGCAACTGTCTGTGCGGCTCAACTCGCGCCTGACCTCGCTAGATGATTTCCGCGATGTGGTGATCGATCGGGTGGCGGATTACCCGGTGCGATTGGGCGATGTGGCCCGGGTCGAGGCCGGTGTCGCCGATGAAACCACCATCGTGCGCACCAATGGCACGGATGCAGTGGGCATCGCAGTGCTGCGCAAAAGCCAATCCAACACTCTGGCGATCTCAAAGGCGGTGCGCGAAGAAATTGCCCTCATCTCCCCCGATCTGCCGCCAGGCATGCGCGTGATCGTGGGGTCAGATGATGCGCTTTTCGTCGGGGCGTCGATCCGCGAGGTGCTGATTGCCCTGTCGATCTCGCTGGGCCTCGTGGTGATGGTGATCCTGATTTTCCTGCGCTCGCTCCGGGCCACACTGGTGCCTGCGGTGGCCATCCCTGTGTCGCTGATCGGCTGTTTTATCTTCATCGGCGCCTGGGGGTTTTCGCTCAACACGCTCACGCTGCTGGCCCTGCTTTTGGCGATTGGGCTGGTGGTGGATGACGCCATCGTGGTCCTTGAAAACATCCAACGGCGCATTGAAAACGGCGAAAGCCCGCTAGTGGCAGCCTTGCGCGGCTCCGAACAGGTGACCTTTGCCGTCATTGCCACATCCGTGACCTTGATCGCCGTATTCGTGCCGCTCTCCTTCATGCCCGGAGAAGTGGGGCGGCTCTTTGTGGAATTCGGTTG
The DNA here is from genome assembly GCA_039817165.1 of Pseudomonadota bacterium. GTDB lineage: Bacteria > Pseudomonadota > Alphaproteobacteria > Rhodobacterales > Rhodobacteraceae > Roseovarius. The sequence continues at coordinate 5,249 of JBCBWJ010000038.1, forward strand.
GGTGCTCGCAGGGACGGTGATCATATCCACGTTTGTGGCGCTCACCGCCTGCCCGGCTTTGGCCTCGCGCATTCTGACCAAAGCCAAACCGCGCCCCGCCGGCACCGCGGAGATCAGAGGCATTGCCGCACTCTACCAACGCATGTTGGCGCAGGCCTTGCGCATGCCGCTTGTGGTGCTTGTCCTCGCTGGGGCTCTGACCGCAGGGGCGGCCTTCTTTTATGACAGCCTGCCGCGCGAACTGGCGCCGAAAGAAGATCGCGGCGTGGGTTTCATCCCGCTTGTGGCACCTCAGGGCAGCACGGTGGAGTATTCCGACCTCGCGGCACGCCAGGTCGAAGAGATCCTCGCCCCGCATGTCGAGGACGGCGTGATAAAGACCGTGTTCACCTTCACCGGGTGGCAAAACCGGGCTTGGCGATCCTTCGTGGTCTACCGCCTCAAGCCTTGGGAAGAGCGCGACATGAGCGTGGACGAACTGGTTGGCAAAATCCGCCCTGAAATGAACCGCGTGACCGTTGCGCGCGGCTTCCCTGTCACCCCGGCGGGCCTCGGCCTGCGCGGCAATTCGCGCCCCGTTCGCGTGGTGATCGGCGGCCCGGATTTCGACAGCGTCGAACAATGGGCGCTGGAACTGCGTGACAGGGCCCGAGACATACCCGGCCTGGTGAACCCCGACATCAACTTTGAGGAAAACCTGCCGCAGCTTGATCTCGACATCGACCGCAACCGCGCCGACGATCTGGGCATCCCCATTGAGGTGGTCGCGGCCACGCTGCAGACTATGCTGGCCTCGCGCGAAGTGACCAGCTTCGTCAGCCGCGGGCGCGAATACCCGGTGATCCTGCAGGCCGAGAAATCCGACCGCGATGCGCCCTCTGACATCGACAACCTGTTCATTCGCGCCCGCGATGGCGACACGCTCGTGCCGTTGGGGGCCATTGTCAGTCTTCGCGAAAACGCCGCCGCGCCGTCGCTGCGCCGGTTTGACAGGCTGCCCTCCATTCAACTCTCAGGCGCGGTTGATCCCGATTACAACCTCGGCACCGTGCTTGACGCCATCGAGGACGCCGCCGAAGAGATCTTGCCGGCAGGGGCGAAACTGGGCTTTGAAGGCCAATCGCGGACCTTCAAAGACACCTCGTCAGGCATGACCTTCGTGCTCGTGATGGCCATGGTGATCGTGTTCCTGGTTCTGGCCGCACAGTTCGAAAGCTTCACCCACCCGCTCACTATCATGCTGACCGTGCCAGCGGGGCTGGCCGGTGCAATCTATGCCATCGCGTTCGGCGGGCTGTCGCTTAACATCTACAGTCAGATCGGGATCATCTTACTGGTGGGGCTGGTCGCCAAAAACGGCATCCTGATCGTGGAATTTGCCAATCAGCTGCGTGACCGCGGATTGCCCGTGCGTGAGGCGGTGCTGCGGGCCTCCGCTTTGCGGCTGCGCCCGATTGTGATGACCGTCACCTCCACTGTCCTGGGCGCGCTGCCGCTGGTTCTGGCCACGGGCGCCGGCGCCGAAAGCCGATCCGCCATAGGCACTGTGATCATCGCTGGCCTTTTGATGTCGAGCGTTTTGATGCTCTTTGTCACGCCCGTGCTTTACGACCTTCTGGCGCGCGGCACAAAGCCCCGTGGCGTGTTTGAGCGGTTGATCGACCGGGAAGTGGCCAAACCCGAACCCCGGTCAGACCGCGCCGCAGAGCGCAGCTAGATCGCCCTATTCTGCGGCCTCAGCCCCGCGGATCGGGGTTTTGTTCCCGGTCACCACACCCAAGGATTTCAGCTTGCGATGCAGCGCGCTGCGTTCCATGCCCACAAATTCCGCCGTACGACTTATATTGCCGCCAAAGCGGTTGATCTGGGTCAGCAGGTACTCCCGCTCGAACGCCTCGCGCGCCTCGCGCAATGGCATCGTCGCAACCGTGCCCGAGAGTACAACGCGCCCGTCCTCTGCCGGGGCCTCCGTCTCACCGGGAAGTTCGCGCGCCTGAATATCGCCCGACCCGTCGCCGAGGATCAGCACGCGCTCAATCACGTTGCGCAATTGGCGCACGTTTCCGGGCCAGCTCATCGTCTGCAAAAGCGCGCTCGCCTCACTGCTGATGCCGCGCTGCGCCAGACCCTGATCGCGGTGCAGCGCTTCGATGAAATGCGCCGCCAGCCCGGGGATGTCCTCGCGGCGTTCCTCCAAGCTCGGCACATCGATCGGCACCACATTGAGACGATGATACAGCTCGCGGCGAAAGCGGTCGGCGTTTATCTCTGCCTCGAGATCCCGACTGGTGGACGAAATAACCCGCAGATCGACCTGAACCTTGTCGGATCCACCCACCCGCAAAAAGGTTTGATCTACGAGAACGCGCAGAATCTTGGACTGCGTACCCGGAGGCATGTCGGCCACTTCATCAAAGTAGATTACGCCGCCATTGGCCTGTTCCAGAAGGCCGGTTTCGATCCCACGCTCCTCGGTCTCTCGCCCAAAAAGCACCTCTTCCATGCGGTCCGATTCAATCGTGGCACAATTCACGGACACGAAGGGACCGTCTACCCTATTGGAATTTGCGTGGATGTAACGCGCGGCCAGTTCCTTGCCGCATCCCGATGGCCCGCTCAGCATCACGCGGCCATTGGATTTGGTCACCTTGTCAAGCTGCGAGATCATCGTGCGGTAGGCCGGGCTGTCCCCCAGCATCGTCGACGGTTCGCTGCCCTGACGGCGCAGCGCATTGTTTTCACGACGCAAACGGCTGGCTTCCATACCGCGGCGTATGACCACCAGGAGCTGATCAATGTTGAAGGGCTTTTCGATGAAGTCGTAAGCCCCCTGTTTGATCGCCGCGACCGCGATCTCGATGTTGCCGTGCCCCGAAATGATCACCACGGGCACATCCGGGTAATCCCGCTTCACCGTCTTGAGGATATCAATCCCGTCCATGTTGCTGTCTTTGAGCCAGATATCGAGGATCAGCAGCGCGGGCTGTTCCCCGGAGATCTGCGCCATCGCCTCGTCGGAATTGCCCGCGAGCCGCGTGGTGAAGCCCTCATCCTTCAAAATATCTGAAATCAGTTCGCGAATGTCGCGTTCGTCGTCAACGATAAGAATGTCGCTCATACTGTCCTCACACCGCTTCTTGGGTTATGTCCAAAATCTGTGCCGCACCTGCCAGAATGGGCAGGTGAACGACGGCTTTTGCGCCCCGGCGGGCGCCCTCTTCAAAAGCGTCCGCATCCTCAAGGGACAGCGTGCCGCCATGTTCTTCGATGATCTTCTTCACAATGGGCAGGCCAAGTCCGGTGCCCTTCTCACGCGTGGTGACATAAGGCTCAAAGAGACGGGATCGGTCTTCGGGCAAGCCGATGCCGTTGTCCGAAATCTCGATCACGACCTCTTCGTCTGTGATCTCGCTTGTCACTTTGATCTGCGGGACATGCCCTTCTGGCAAGCCCTTTTCCTGAAGGGTTTCAATGGCTTCACCCGCATTCTTGATAAGATTGGTCAGCGCCTGACTGATCATGGTCGCGTCCACCTCGGCCCAAATCTGCCCATCGTGGAAGCCGGTTGCAAAGTGTACATCCGGCTGCCCTGCTTCCTGCAACAGCACCGCCTCCCTCAAGAGCGCAGACAGGTCTTCGTTTCGGGTCTGCGGCTCTGGCATACGGGCAAATTTGGAAAACTCATCCACGATGCGGCGCAGATCATCGGTCTGACGCACCACCACATCGGTCAGTTGTTCAAGCGCCAAAGCCTCGTCTTCTTCCAACTGCCGGCCAAACTTGCGCTTGATCCGCTCTGCCGACAGTTTGATCGGCGTCAGCGGGTTCTTGATCTCATGGGCGATGCGGCGAGCCACGTCGCCCCAGGCGGCCATACGTTGTGCCGTTACCAGATCAGTCACGTCATCGAAGGCCACCACGAACCCCTCAGAGCTGCTGTCATTGCGGGTCCGAGTTGACATACGGACCAGTAGGTTTTCCATCCGGCCACCACGGCTGACCTTGATCTCTTCCTGAACGAAACCGCTGGCTGTGCCTTGAAGACGTTCGAAGAGCGACGCGAATTCAGGGATCGCAACGCTGAGCGCAACTGACTGCTGGTTGTCTGCGTCCCACGCCAAAAGCCTCTCCGCCGAACGGTTCACGAATGTCACCCGCCCATCGGAATCAAGCCCGACCACGCCCGACGACACCGACCCAAGCACGGAATCAAATAGCCTGCGCCGGCGTTCAATCTGTTCGGTGTTGGCCAAAAGACGTTCGCGCTGCCCTTTAAGTTGGCGCGTCATCTGGTTGAAATACGTCGATAATTGTGCGATCTCATCGTCGCCATGCTCTTCGCGCACGCGCACATCAAGATCCCCTTCACCGACCCGCTGCGCCGCGGAGGTCAGACGCCCAACAGGTCGCGACAAGCGCTCTGCAAACCACATTCCAAGCCAGATCGCGGCCAGGATCAAGATCACCGCAAACCCCACGTAGAGCAGACCAAATTCAAACAGCACCCGCCCCCGCTCGCTTTCGCGCTGTTGATAGAAAACGGCCGTCTCTTGCGTTTCATCAAGCAAGCTCAGGATCGCGCCATCCACATTGCGGCTGACATAAAGATACCGATCCGGGATTTCCTCGAGAGGCATCAATGCCCGAAATTCGTTGTTGTCCCAGTCCTGAATGACCAGCACACCGCTGTCGCGGGCCTGTGTGATCTGCTCAGCGGTAGGCTGTTCATAGTCGAAAAGATATGACCGTTCCCCGCGGGCACGGATGTCACCTGTGCCGTCAATAACAAAAGCCTCGCGCAAACCGCGTTGAATGCCCCGCTGCCCGCGCGTCAGGATCTGGCGCAACTCGCCGTCATCCAAGAAAACCGCAGCCCGGTGCGTCGCATTGATGAGCGACGCAAGCGCCTCAGCGTCGGTGACCAGATCACGGCGGTGTTCATCCTCATAGGCCTGCGCGGCGAGAACGGAATTATCGACCACACGGCCCACACGATCCGAAAACCATGCCTCAAGGCCCATGTTCACAGACAGCGTGGCGAAAACAGCCACCGTGATCGTTGGCAAAAGAGCCATTCCTGCGAAAACGCCAGTCAATCGCAAATGCAGGCGAGAACCCGCCGATCTGCGCCTGCGTGCCGCCACCATCTGGATCAGGTTTTGCGACACGAGGGCGGCCACCATGATCACATAGATCAGATCAATGAGCAGGACAAAGCGAAGAAAGTTAGAGGAAGCGCCCTGATCAAGTGGCCCCATCACCAGATACGTGATCAGCGCCAGGACAGGGCCCATCACCGCAAGGCTGAACGTCGCAGCGGTCTGCACACGGCGTAACCGCCTGATCCGGCTTACAGTATCCCAAGACAACTGGCGTGTCTTTGCGGCCACGCGCATCCCCCATCGGTAGTCGATGCCTGCTCAGGCAACCTCAACATGTGGCCAGCTGCGACTTGTTCCGCGATTCCCGGCAACACTGCTGTTGCAGTTTTACATCAACTTGCGGCGGCGTGTCACGCGAATATCCAGATCGGTTATCTTCTTGCGCAGCGTATTGCGGTTGATACCAAGTAAATCAGCGCATTTCGCCTGATTTCCCCGCGTGGCATCAAGCGCGATCTCAATGAGCGGCATCTCCATCTCGCGCAGAATGCGGGCGTACAGACCCGGCGGCGGCAGCGTGTTTCCGTGCAGGTCGAAATACCGCTTCAGATGCCGTTCAACCGATTCTGACAGGCTTTCCCCTCCGCCCTGCCCCACAACAGGCGCGGCGGCCGGTTGGTTGCCCAACACGCCCTCAATTTCAGCTCGGGTGATCTCAACCCCGCGGGCGGTCAACCCGATCCGCTGCACCATGTTCTCCAATTGGCGGACATTGCCCGGCCAACTGTAGGCGCGCATCAATTCCATTGCGTCTGCCGAAAGCGTCCGCGTGGGCGCGCCATCACGTTCCGCACGGGACATGAAGTGTTCCACAAGAAGAGGGATATCATCAACGCGTGTGCGCAGGCTCGGCACATCGACCACGGCACCGGACAGGCGATAAAACAGGTCTTCGCGCAACTCACCACTTTCCAGCTTGTCGGCCAAGCGCCCCAGGCTGGTGGCCATAAAGCGCGGCGCGTGATCGCCTGGGGCATCCATCATGCGCACCACGCGGCCCTGAGCATCGCCTGGTAAATCACCGACCTCGTCCAGAACCACCGTGCCGCCCTTCGCCCGTGACATCACCCGCGCCGGACCCTCCAGATCGGCCAGATCGGACGGGGTTACCGTCACGAAGGGCAAAGTGCGACGGTCCGAGAAATCATGGATTGCGCGCGCAATCAACGATTTGCCGGTGCCCGACTCCCCCGCAATCAAAACCGGCAAATCGGTGTTCATCAACCGCGCCACCACGCGGTAGAGCCCCTGCATCGCCTCAGTACGCCCCACAAGTGGCAGCTCATCGGGTCGCTCATCTCCGGTATCAGGACGCGCTGCCGCCCGGCCCCGCGCCTCGATCGCCCGCGCCGTTCGCTTCATCAGATCCGGCAAATCAAAAGGTTTGGGCAGATAATCATAGGCCGCCGCCTCTTCTGCTTGAATGGCGGTCATGATTGTATTCTGCGCCGAGATCACGATCACCGGCAAGCCAGGCCGATCCGTGGCAATCTTGGGAAGCATCTCGAGCCCATTGCCATCGGGCATCATCACATCTGTGATCACGGCGTCGCCTTTGCCCTCTGACACCCACCGCATCAGTGTGGTCAAAGAGCTCGTGGCGTGAACCTTGCAGCCCGCGCGGGTCAACGCTTGGGTCAAAAC
>JBCBWJ010000390.1:0-2821 GCA_039817165.1 Pseudomonadota bacterium
GGTCTTGTGGCCGTCTTCCTGTGGTGGTTCTCCACGGGTGCGATCCTTGCACTTGTGCGTCACGCCGATCAGCGTGGCGCGCGGGGGCGGATGGTGGCCCTTGTGGTCACCCTGCCCCTTCTCGCGGCCGGGGTCTGGGGTTTTTTCGAGACACTGCACCTGACCACCGTCGCGGGCGCCTATGGCGGGTTCCTCGCGGCGCTTGCGATCTGGGGCTGGGCGGAGATCACGTTCCTTACGGGCGCGATCACCGGTCCCAACGCCCGCGAATGCCCCCCCGGCGTGCCCGAGGGGGAACGCTTCTGGCTCGCCTGGGGCACGATTGCCTATCATGAACTGCTGCTCACCGTACTCTTCGGCGCGATCTGGATCTTTGGGGCCGGGGCCTCGAACACCGTGGCGATACTGACCTTCTCGCTGCTCTATTTCGCGCGCATTTCCGCAAAGCTGAACCTCTATATGGGCGTGCGTCAGATCAACACTGAATTTCTACCCGACGTGTTGGGTCACCTGCCCAGCCATTTCCGCATTGCCCGCCTCAACTGGATTTTTCCGATTTCCGTGACCTTGCTCAGCTGGACCTCGGCCATCTGGTTCCAACAGGTGATCGGCGCCACCACCACCGGCGAGGCCGTGGGCTTTGCCCTGCTCTTTGCCATCACGATGCTCGCACTTCTCGAACATTGGCTCATGGTCCTGCCATGGCCCGATGCCGAACTCTGGCGCTGGATGCTGCCCGCGCCCAAATCGACAAAAACTGCAAGACCGGAGGGATCCAATGGACTTTGACGCCATGTTCACCACACAGCTCGACGCCCTGAGGGAGGAAGGCAACTACCGCATTTTCGCCGAGCTCGAACGCCGTTGCGGCCAGTTCCCAAAGGCCAAAAGCTATGATGACGATGCGCCCGATGAGGTGACCGTCTGGTGCTCCAACGACTATCTCGGCATGGGCCAGAACCAGATCGTGCGCGAGGCCATGAAAAAGGCCGTGGATCAATGCGGCGCAGGCGCGGGCGGCACGCGCAACATCTCCGGCACCAACCACCACCACGTGGAGCTCGAACGCGAGCTGGCCGATCTGCACCGCAAAGAGTCCGCCCTGCTCTTCACCTCCGGCTACGTCTCCAACTGGGCCGCGCTTTCGACGCTGGGTTCACGCCTGCCCGATGCGGTGATCCTGTCGGACGCTTTGAATCACGCCTCCATGATCGAGGGCATCCGCCATGCGCGCTGTCAGAAAACGATCTGGAAACACAACGACCCCGAAGATCTCGATCGCAAATTGGCCGCCCTGCCCGCCAACATGACCAAGATCGTGGCCTTCGAGAGCGTCTATTCCATGGATGGCGACATCTGCCCCATGCAAGAGATCGTAGAGGTGGCCGAAAAGCACGGCGCGATGACCTATCTCGATGAGGTCCACGCCGTGGGCCTTTACGGCCAACGCGGCGGCGGCGTGTCCGAACGCGAAGGGCTGGCCGACCGCATCACCCTGATCGAAGGCACGCTCGGCAAGGCGTTTGGCTGCATGGGCGGCTACATCACCGGGTCTGAGGCCTTGTGCGACTTCATCCGGTCCTTCGCCAGCGGGTTCATCTTCACCACCGCCCTGCCCCCGGCCGTGGCCGCCGCGGCCCAAGCCTCCATCGCCCATCTCAAGCAAAGCCAGACCGAACGCTTCCAGCAACGCCGCCAGGTGGCCAAACTGCGCCGGATGCTCGATCGCGAAGGCATCCCGCATCTCGACAACCCAAGCCACATCATCCCGGTGATGATCAAGGATCCGGTCAAATGCCGCGAAATCGCGGACATCCTGATGCGCGACTATGGCATCTACGTCCAGCCGATCAACTACCCCACCGTACCCAAAGGCACAGAGCGCCTGCGCTTCACACCCGGCCCGCTCCACAGCGACGCCGATCTTGACCGCCTCGTGGGGGCCTTGCGCGTGCTGTGGAAGCAATGCGCGCTCTCCCACGCGGTGGCGTGACCCCCACCTGAAAAGGCCGCCCGCAAGGGCGGCCACCGCGCAGCAGCGAGACGGCCCGCCAGGGCCGGCGAGCGCTGCGCCTTCAACCATCACATTTCAAGGAAAATCCACCGGACACCGCCCCTCGCGCGGTCTGTCCCAAAGTTTGTTGCGGGCGACGCTTCCGCCGCCCGCAACCTTGTCAAAGGCTAGCTCACTCGGCTGCAGCGCGACTTGCGGCTGCATTCTCGAACCAGTTGACGCCGTTGGACAGAACCACCAGGTGGATCATCGCCGCCAAAAGAAAGAGAAAAACGCCCTGTGCGACGAACACACGACGCGGATCGAAGACGAGCCAAATTTTGTAGAATTTAGACATGTTTCAATCCTTCCTCAGAACCAAGGGGCCCAGATATAGGTCGCAATATGTGCGACCAGCGCGATCAGTGCAAAGAGCCACATACCGCTCAAATACACCGAATGCAGCTCCTGGGCTTGCTCGTCGGTGAGACCTGTCATCGACAGGTCGGTATTATCAGCCATCAACTTTCCTCCGGAACGTTACGCTGACACCGCGCACCCCGCGGCTGGGTCCGAAAGAACCTGCATGGTCCCTCCGGCGTCTGTCCGCCCGGATGGGCGGCAGCTGATGTCTCGGTAAGCCCGTCACTTAGGCCGAGAAAATGAGTGGTGTGATCCGGTCCGCCTCGGCCCAGGCGCGGGCCAGCGGTCCGCGCACGTCGAGTGAGCGCTTGCGGATCACGTGAGAGATGTACCGCTCGGTCGCGAACGGCATCGCAAGGACAAAGATCAACGTGAAATACACGTGGAACTCCGTGGTTCTCTTGC
>JBCBWJ010000391.1:0-2778 GCA_039817165.1 Pseudomonadota bacterium
CCTTTATGTCGCCATAAAGGTGATAGTCGAGCGCATGGGCGTTGACCATTGTGGCCACGTTTGTGCTTCATGAATATGCTCTCGCGGTCAAACGCATCTCGGTCCAAGGACATCGTATGACACTATCGCCTGAAATCGACGCGAAAATTCGCGCTAGTTTTGAGAAGCAAAGTCTCATGGCCACGCTTGGGGCGCGTCTGTTGTGCCTGGATCGTGGTGCTGCTGAAATTGACGCGCCGATCCGTGCTGGCAGCTTGCAACAACAAGGGTTTGCGCATGCAGGGCTGACATTTTCCATCGGCGACAGTGCTGCCGGATATGCTGCGCTGACCGTGTTATCAGAGGAGCAGGAAGTGCTCACAACACAGATGCACATTCATCTGCTCGCGCCCGGCTCGGGTGATAAACTGGTTGCGCGCGGCAAAGTGATCAAACCCGGGCGTAAACTGATAGTCGTGCAATCGAATGTGTATTCCGTATCGGAGGGTCAGGAACGCCACGTCGCGCTCCTGACAGGAACGATGATGCCTGTCGCGCTTTAGGCCGTCAAACCTTCGGGTTCAGCCAAACCATTGGCACGGCAGCACGCGGTCACAGTGTTGGCCAAAAGACAAGCGATGGTCATCGGCCCCACACCGCCGGGAACCGGCGTGATCGCACCAGCTTTCGCAGCGCAAGACGCGAAATCGACATCGCCCACAAGTTTGTTTTTACCGTCACGTTCGACCCGGTTGATGCCCACGTCAATGACGGTGGCACCTTCTTTGATCCAATCGCCCGGCACCATTTCCGGTCGGCCTACGGCGGCCACGACAATGTCCGCGCGCCGTACAACATCGGGAAGATCTTTGGTGCGCGAATGCGCAACCGTCACGGTGCAGCTGTCTCCGAGAAGAAGCATCGCCATGGGCTTGCCCACGATATTGGACCGCCCAATCACAACGGCGTCCATGCCGCTTAGGGATCCATGGTGATCCCGCAACATCATCAAGCAGCCAAGCGGAGTACACGGCACCATGGATTTTTGTCCCGTGCCTAACAAGCCAACATTGGAAATATGAAAGCCATCTACATCCTTCTGTGGAGAAATTGAATTAATTACGAGATCTTCATCAAGGTGTTTGGGCAACGGCAGCTGCACAAGGATGCCATGTACCGCCGGGTCATTGTTCAATTCTTCAATCAAAGAGAGCAACTTATCCTCAGGCGTATCAATGTTGAGCTTGTGCTCAAAAGAGTTCATGCCCACTTCGACGGTCTGCTTGCCCTTGGATCGAACGTAGACTTGGCTTGCAGGATCTTCGCCCACCAAAACAACGGCCAACCCCGGCGTGATCCCGTTTTCCTCTTTTAGACGGGCCACATGACCTGCGACTTTTTCCCGGACGGTCGCGGCAAAGGCTTTGCCATCAATCAGTTGCGCTGTCATCTTCAAATCCCTTTCGGATACGTCAGTTTACGCCAACCCTACGTATGCGCAGAGGTTGGGTGTAACATACGTCTGTTTTAAAACAGGCCTTCGATCTGGCCGTCATCGTTGAGGTGAATGTTCTCGGCCGCCGGCTTGCTCGGCAAGCCGGGCATTGTCATGATTTCACCGCAGACCACCACGACGAAACCCGCGCCGGCGGACAGCCGAACTTCTCTTACCGGCACGGAGTGCCCGGTGGGCGCGCCGCGCAGATTGGGATCAGTGGAAAAGCTGTACTGCGTCTTTGCCATGCAGACCGGCAGTGTGCCGTATCCTTGATCTTCCCAAAGCTTCAGTTGATCGCGGATTTTCTTGTCCGCCAGAACCTCATCAGCACGATAGATGCGTTTGGCTATGGTCTCGATCTTTTCGAAGAGCGACATGTCATCCGAGTAGATCGGCGCGAAATTCGCATTGCCCGCATCCACAATCTCCACAACTTTCCTGGCCAGGTCTTCGGACCCTGCGCTGCCAAACTCCCAATGCTTGGACACCACTGCTTCTGCGCCATGCTCCGCAACATAGGCTTTCACGGCCTCAACCTCAGCATCGGTATCCGTGACAAAGTGGTTGATCGCCACGACCACGGGCACACCGAAGGATTTCACATTCTCAATGTGTCGCCCAAGGTTGGCACAACCGTTTTTCACTGCCTCTACATTTTCTGGCCCAAGGTCTGCTTTCGCCACACCGCCATTCATCTTCATCGCGCGGATCGTGGCGACCAGCACCACGGCAGACGGCGCAAGACCCGCCTTCCGGCATTTGATGTTCATGAATTTCTCAGCACCCAGATCCGCGCCAAAACCGGCCTCTGTCACAACGTAATCCGAGATTTTCAAAGCCGTCGTCGTGGCAATGACAGAGTTGCAGCCATGGGCGATATTGGCGAACGGACCGCCATGTACGAAGGCGGGGTTGTTTTCCAGCGTCTGCACCAGATTGGGCTGCATCGCGTCCTTGAGCAGAACCGTCATAGCACCTTCGGCCTTGATATCGCGGCAAAACACCGGCGAGCGATCGCGCCGGTAGGCCACGATCATGTCACCCAAGCGGGTTTCAAGATCCTTGAGGTCTTTGGCCAGGCACAAGATCGCCATGACTTCGGAGGCCACGGTGATGTCAAAGCCGGCCTCGCGCGGGTAGCCGTTGGCCACCCCGCCCAAAGAAACTGTGATCTGACGCAGGGCGCGGTCGTTCATATCGACCACACGGCGCCATTGGACCCGTCGCACGTCAATCTCTTGGCCGTTGCCCCAGTAGATGTGGTTGTCGATCATCGCAGACAGCAACGAATGCGCAGAGGT
>JBCBWJ010000392.1:0-2770 GCA_039817165.1 Pseudomonadota bacterium
CGGTGCGGCGAGGCCCTTGACCTCCATCTCCTTGTCATAGATCGGCAAAGACCGCGCGAGCAGGAAATACAACACGCAGACCACGAGCACGGTCAACACGACCATGCCGCCCGCGATGCGAAACAGCCATCTGATCACTTGGCCCATATGCCGCCCCTTGAGGCCTCGTCTGCGTTCAAATCGGGATAGTCAGAAATGCCAAGCGTGACAATGGGGTGGCCCACACTGTGTGGCGATGCGCATCACAGGCCCAACTTGTCGCGCATGAAGGCAAGCGCCACGGACAAACCGTCTGGTGCAATTCCGTGGGCCGTGCCTTTCATAATATGAGCATAGACATCCTGCCAGCCGGCGGCCTGAAGCGCCTCAGCCGCCTCCGGCAAGGATTTGGGCGGCACCACGTCATCGGCATCGCCATGAACGAGCAAAACAGGCGGTCGGCTCACCACCTCGTCTTTCAAAAGCTCAGGCGCAAGCAACCGGCCTGAAAACGCAACGATCCCGGCGATCGGGTCCTCGCGGCGTGGGGCCACATGCAACGCCATCATCGTGCCTTGCGAGAAGCCAAAGAGCACCACCTGTTCCGGCAGCACGTCTTCATCCACCATAAGTGCATCGAGAAACGCGTTCAGGTCCTCGGAGGCCGCCATAAGCCCGCGCTCTGATTCTTCCTCGGAAGAACCATCGATCCAAGGGATCGGGAACCATTGCAGACCGGTGGGCATCATCGGGATGGTTTCCGGCGCATCGGGCGCCACGAAAAGCGTGTCGGGCAGATGCTCCATCAATACATCGGCAATACCCAGAAGGTCTGCCCCGTTAGCCCCGTACCCATGCAGGAACACAACGATCGACCGGGTCTCACCAGAATGGGGCCCTTTGCGGCCAGCTTGCAAAACGCGTGTCATCGGATCCCTTCCCGCTTTTTGTCCACTCGGTAGTAGGCCCATAGAATACGCGCCGCAACCGATCTCCATTGGGACCACGCCTGCGCCATCTCGCGCATCTGACGTTCTTTGGGTCTGTCTTCCAGGCCGTAGAGTGTTTTCGCCGCCTCCTGCAGCGCCAGATCGCCATGCGCGAAGACATCTGCGCGCCCCAAGGAAAACATTGCGTAAATCTCTGCCGTCCATGTGCCGATGCCCGGCACGTCGACCAATGTTGCCACCACATCCGCATCACTTTCGCCCTGCAGTGCATTGTAATCTATGTTCTTTACAGCCAACGCATAATCGTATCGGATTTTCTGACGGCTCAGGCCCACGGCGCGCAAATCCTCTTCACTGGCCGCACTCACGTGGGAGGGTTGAGTCAGACCTGCCGCTTCCATGCGCGCCCAAATCGCCGCTGCAGAGGCGGTTGAAACCTGCTGGCTGACAATCGCGCTGAGCAATTGAGCGAACCCCTCGGGCTTCCGGCGCAGGGGGAGCGGGCCGGCAAGAGCGCGCGCAAGAGCCATCCTTGGGCAAATACGGCTCAGATAATCTGCGCCCTCTTCCACATCCTCAAGCGTTTCAATGATCCGCCCGGTCACAGCGCAGCCACCCAGGCCAAGGCATCGTCAACCGTGGCGACTTTCTGCCCCTCAGGCTGCGGCGGTCGCGCGATCATCGCCACGTCAATCCCAAGCTCCCGCGCCGCAACCAGTTTGGACTTGGATGCGTGCCCTCCCGCATTCTTGACCACCAACCAATTCACATCAAGCGATTGAAACACCTTAATTTCTTCTTCCACTGGAAAAGGTGGACGACCGATCAGAAAATCCCCGTTCGGAAAGGGAAACGGCCCTTCCGGTGGGTCAATCTGGCGGCAAATGATGCGCGCATGACCGAGGTTCTCAAAGCGGTGCAGTGTTTGGCGGCCGGTCGCAAGAAACACGGTTTGACCCGACCCCACATGGGCTGCCACGTCCTGTTCCCGGGCCACAAAGGTCCATCTATCGCCGTCCTCCGCTGTCCAAGCGGGGCGCAAAACCTGACAATAGGGCATTTTCATCTCTGCGCAGATGCGCGCCGTTCGATTTGAAATGCGGTGGGCGAAAGGATGTGTGGCGTCCAAAACCGCTGTGATGTCGAGGCGATCCAGCTCAGCGCGGAACCCCTCTTCACCGCCGAACCCACCACGGCGCGTCTCAACTCCCAAGTTGATCGGCGCACGGGTCACACCTGCCAACGAGGCCACCACATTTCGCCCCTTGCGCGCCAAGGCGCGGGCAATCTCTTGCGCCTCACGCGTTCCCGCAAGTAAAAGCAGGGTCATGGTCCAGCCTGCGCAATGATACCGCCCTGACGGTCCATCACGATCACATCAACGGCGCTCTTGGGCACCATGGCACTGACATGTTTCAGGGCGTTCTCAGCCACCCATTTTGCGTGTATTTCGCTCTTTTTTTCAAAGACCTCTAGCGCGGTATTCATGTGCTCAACTGTGGGATCACCAAGCGCCACTGCCAACTGTGTGAAATCCACCTGGCTGCGACCTGAATGCAAATCCCGCGCCCCTTGGGCCAGCTTTGTCAGCTTGCCGATCCCACCTCCGACGGTGACACGCGGCACCGGGTGACGCGCCAAGTACTTCAGCATGCCACCCACAAAATCCCCCATATCGAGCATCGCATGATCTGGCAGACCGTAATGGGCCTGTACGGTCTTTTCGCTTGTGGCACCCGTACAGCCAGCCACGTGGTCGAGACCTTCAGCGCGTGCCACATCGATCCCCCGATGGATAGACGCGATCCAGGCCGCACAGGAAAACGGGCGCACAATGCCAG
>JBCBWJ010000393.1:0-2760 GCA_039817165.1 Pseudomonadota bacterium
GGCCAACCCTGCCCCCATCACACCGCCGCCAACAATGACCACGCGGGCGTGGGTGGGAAACGCTTTGTCTGCCTTGGGTTCTGGCATGACGACATCCTTCTGGTTCGAGTCGCGAATTTGCTCGACACCGTATTCGAACATCTGTACCATCGTCAATCATGAATGACACAAATGTACAAAATACGGTGCTCGACCGCCTCACCAAAGAGTGGGATGCCCTGACCCCCGAGGCGCAAAAGGCCGCGCGTTATGTGCTTGAAAACCCAGCAGATGTGGGCGTCTCCACCGTGCGCGAGATCGCCGAGGCCGCGCAGGTGAAGCCCAACACCTTCGTGCGCATGGCCCGTCAGGTGGGATTCGACGGCTACGATGATTTCCGCGAACCCTTCCGCGACGCGATCCGCCGCGGGCAAGTGTCTTTTCCGGATCGCGCCCGCTGGTTGCAGGACATTCGAAAGTCCGGCGATCTGGGCGGGCTTTATGCGGATATGGTGGGCGCCGCGATCCAGAACATCGAGGACACATTCGCCGGGATCAGTGGCGCTGCCCTGCAACGGGCGGCCGAGGCGATCTGGTCCTCGCGCCAGGTCTTTACCTTGGGCGTGGGGGTGAACAACGCCAATGCCCGCAACTTCACCTATCTTGCCTCCACCGGCATGACGCAATTTCACGCCATCCCGCGCCCCGGCTCAACCGCCGTGGATGATCTGGCCTGGGCAGACAATCGCGATGTGCTCATTGCCATGACCTGTCGCCCCTACCGCACCGAGGTGATCGAGGCCGTACGCCTGGCGCGCGAGCAGAACATGACCGTTGTGGCCATCTCCGACAGTCCGGCCAGCCCCATCATCCTGACCGCGCAGCATGGGTTCGTCATTTCCACCGAAACGCCGCAGTTTTTCCCCTCCTCCCTCTCGACAATCGCGCTGCTTGAGACTTTGCTCAGTTTCGTGATCGCCGTGGCCAGCGATGAGATCGTCGACCGGGTGGAGCAATTCCACCGCCGTCGCCACCAACTTGGCATTTATCAAGAGGAGCCCTGAATGAACGCACCTGCCACCCATTCCCTTGATGCCAGATACTACACCGACCCCGCGATTTTTGCCCGCGAGAGGGACGGGTTGCTCAGCCGCACGTGGCAGATGGCCGGACATATAAATGAGATCCCCAAGGTCGGGGATTACTTTGCCTTCGAGATCGCAGGCCAGCAGCTCTTTGCGATACGCGGCCGCGACGGTCTGGTGCGCACCTTTTACAATGTCTGCCAACACCGGGCCCATGGTCTGGTGCAAGGCCGCGGCAATGCACGGGTCGTTGTCTGCCCCTATCATTCTTGGACCTATGAGTTGACGGGCAAATTGCGCAGCGGACCCAACATTGCCTCTGTGCCCGGATTTGACAAAGATAGCATCTGCCTCACCGAGGTGCGCACCGAAGATTTCAACGGCTTTCTTTTTGTCAATCTCGACGATGATGCCGACCCGATGGACGTCTGGTTCCCCGGTGTCCGCGAAGAGCTTGCCGCCTATGTGCCCGGCATCCGTGATCTGGCCCCGATTGAGTGGGTAGAGATCCCGGAGCGCTGCAACTGGAAAGTCTCCGTCGAGAACTATTCCGAATGCTACCACTGCCCGATCAATCACAAGACCTTTGCCACCGGTGTGATCAAGCCTGAAACCTATGACATCCAACCGATGGAAAGCGGCTACACCCTGCGCCACACCACCGAATGTCAGAGCATGGAAAAGATGACCTATCCGGTGGACCTGTCGGTGCCCCATGCGGATGAATATCGGTCGTGGTTTCTGTGGCCCATGGTCAGTTTTCAATGCTATCCGGGCAATGTGCTCAACACCTATCACTGGCGCGTGCATGATGTGGACCGCTGCACCGTTTGGCGCGGTTGGTACACGCCCCACGGCGAGGAAAGCGACGTCATTCGCGGGCTCGCTGTGCAAGACCGCGAAACCACGGTCGAAGAAGACATCCATCTGGTCGAATCCGTCTATCGCGGACTGAACTCCAAAGGGTATCGCCCCGGCCCCCTGGTGGTGGACCCCAAAGGCGGCGTCAGTTCCGAGCATTCTGTGCAAAAGCTGCAACAATGGATGCGCGAGGCCGTCGATGGCTGAGCTGGCGGGGCGTTGTCTCACCGGTGCTGCCACATGGCAAAGCGCTGGGCCTGCGCGCTGGGCCGGACAGTGTCACGGCTCTTCTGACAGGGTAGAGCCGCTGTGATGGCGCAGGTCGAGGTCTTTTATTCGTTGCAAAGCGCCTATTGCTACTGTCTCGCCGACCGCTTGCTCGATCTGGCGCGCCGCGGGGTGGTGGTGGTCCTGCGCCCGGTACTGGGCGGGCTTCTGCGCCTGCCGGATCGGTTCGCGAACCGCGACGCGCTGGAGCGGAACTATTTCGACCGCGACGTGGTGCGGGTGGCCGATTACCTCGGCCTGCCTTTTGCCAACCCAGATCCGCCCCCCATTGCGTTTGAGCCAGGCGGTCACTGGATCGCGGCCAAGGATCAACCGCTCTGCATGATGATCTACCGCCTCTTTGTGGGGGCTGTGGACGCGGGCAGGGGGCTTGCCTTTCTCGACCATGTGGCGCGCCTGCTTTGGGACGGCTCAACATCCGGCTGGGATCAAGGTGATCATCTGACCCACGCCATGGCTGCCGCTGGGCTGGACCGTGACACCGTGTTGGATGATATGCCCCAGACACGCGCGGCCGAGATCCTCCGCACCAACGCCGCGGCCATGC
>JBCBWJ010000394.1:0-2753 GCA_039817165.1 Pseudomonadota bacterium
CAACGCCTCGCCCGATATCTTCAACATGACCCGGCGATATTTCGTCTCGTGGGAATCGTCGTCCGGCATGCGATGCGCCTCATTCTTGGCCAAGCTGGCAATTATGCGCAAAATGTCGGAAAACCGGGCGAGGTTCAACGCCTTAAACAGTCTTAACACGGAACGCGGCGGATGCGGGCTGACGATATTCTAGCGCTGACGGAACGGGACCTGTCGCGCCCTGTGTTGATTGCCGGGCCAACGGCGTCGGGCAAGTCGTCGCTGGCTTTGGACATCGCACGCCGTCAAGGCCGCGCCATCGTGAACGCAGACGCCATCCAAGTCTTTGAAAATTGGCGTATTCTGACCGCGCGTCCGTCTGAGGCAGACGTTGCGGTGGCACCCCATCACCTTTATGGGCACATCGCCGGCGACACGGCTTACTCCGTGGGGCAGTGGCTGCGAGAGCTAGAAGGCCTTGTCACACCCGCCCCCCGGATTGCGCCTGTGATTGTGGGCGGTACCGGTCTTTACTTTTCCGCACTCACCGAAGGCTTGGCAGAGATCCCCCCCACCCCGGAGGCCATCCGCACGGACGCGATGGCCCGGCTGCGCCGGGGTGAGGTAGGTCAAATGACCAAAGAGCTCGACCCCCGAACCCGAGACCGCATTGACATCGCCAACCCGATGCGGGTGCAGCGTGCCTGGGAAGTGCTGCAGGCCACGGGCCAAGGTCTGGCCCATTGGCAAGACAGCACAGCGCCCCCTCTTTTGGCCCTCACGCACTGCACGAGCTTCGTGCTCGACGCGCCCAAGGACTGGCTCACCCCCCGGATTGAGGCGCGCTTTGACGTGATGATGCGCGACGGCGCGCTCGATGAGGCGCGCGACAACCTGAGCCACTGGGACCCGAGCCATCCGTCCAGCAAGGCCATCGGCGCCTCAGAGCTGGTCGCGGTCGTCAAAGGAGAGATGACCCAATCAGAGGCCCGTGACCGCATCATCATCGCCACGCGCCAGTTCGCCAAACGCCAACGCACATGGTTTCGCGCGCGCATGCAGGCCCGCCCAAGCGACTGGACGACCATTTTTGCAGCAAACCCATAGCCAACTGTAGAAAATCGCACATTTTCCCCTTTTCAATTGCGTTTTTTCAGGCAAAGCTGTTGAAATCGCAACTCTGCCAGAACGCGAATGGAGGGGAAGATGGCCAATTTTGCACAAGTCATGAGCCTGCAACAGTGGTTTGGCGAGGAACCATGGCGCGCGGAGCTTCCCCACAGCCGCGAAGACCACGCGCTGATCTGGATCACCCGTGGCCAGGGCCGCGCCGTCATCGACGGCGTGCTGCGCGGAGTTACAGTGCACACGGCGCTCTGTATCCCGGCGGGCGCCATGCTGCATCTAGATCTCAGCCCACAAAGCTTTGGCACCGTTTGCGTTGTCCCCAGCCGCAGTCTTGCGCTGATGCCCGACCAACCCACGATCCTGCGCGTCCGCGACGCACAAGCCCAGACCGAACTGTCGACCTTGCTCGAAGCGATGCAGCGCGAACAGTCCAGCGACCGCCCGTTCCTGGATGAAGCGATGAACGCGCATGCCGCAATGCTGACCGTCTGGTTGCGCCGCGCGATCATCGACCAACGCGATGACCGGGTGGATTTCTCCGCCGCGCAAAGGTTAGCTATGGCCTATACTGCGTTGATCGAGCGTGATTTTACGACTGGAAACCCGATGGCCGACTACGCGAAAGCCTTGGGTGTCACCCCCACGCACCTGACCCGTGCCTGCCGTACGTCTTCGGGCATGACGGCCTCTGACCTGCTGACACGTCGCACGGTTTACGCGATGCGTGATCTGCTGGAAACGACAGACCACCCGGCCAACCGGATCGCGGCGATGCTAGGGTTCAAAAGTGCGGCCTATTTTTCGCGCTTCGTGCTGCAGCATACGGGCCAAACGCCCACGGCCCTGCGCAAGGCCGCCCAGGCCAAAGCAGCCACATCGATGGAACCTGCGGAGTGATCAAATGGCGGCTCAGCTGCCCCAGATGACTTTCACGTAGGTCTGCGTCTCGTCGAAAGGCGGCACACCGTCATATTTTTCCACAGCACCCGGCCCCGCGTTGTAGGCGGCAAGTGCAAGACGCCAGGACCGGAACTTGCGGTACTGCTGCGCCAGATAGCGCGCGCCACCGTCCAGGTTTTGATACGGATCATGCGGATCGACACCCAGGATGTCCGCTGTGCCCGGCATCAACTGCGCCAGCCCAATGGCCCCTTTGTGCGACAGCGCCTTGGGGTTCCAATTGCTTTCTTGTTGCACCAGTCGCAAAAACAGGTCCTGTGGTATGCCGTGACGCTGTGCGGCAGACTTCGCCATGCTGAGATACTGCCCTTTGTAGCGCCCGTCATAAGGCTCCGCCGTGCCCCACTTGGTCGGCGTGATAAAGGAGGGTTTGTCGATGGATATGGACGCACTGGTCCGGGTCCGCGCATCGAGGACACTGGTCTGCGATTTGAACAGCTTCTTCTTGTTGCTTGACCCAAAAAGATCAGCCTGCGCCGGCAGCGACGCAGCCAATGAAATCGAAATAACAATCAGACCAAGACGCATCTTCGCCATCACCACCCCCAAGACAGTATCGCGAACATAATCGATTTCCCGCTCTGTTCCACCGTTTTCATGGCTCAGGGCAAATTGAGCGAGGATCGTCTCATCCGCGCCGTAGCTTGGGCGATTAATCCCTTCTTCACCATCGTAAACTGGTGAAG
>JBCBWJ010000395.1:0-2751 GCA_039817165.1 Pseudomonadota bacterium
AGGGACCGCCCAGTCTGGCATCCACCGTCTTGATAGGTCTTGTGTAATCATGGCTGACGCTCTGTGACAAGAGGGCACGGGCGATTTTAGTGAATATATGGGGAAATTTGCCGCCAAGTGCTGGAATGTCACTGTTTAAGCGCCGGGCGCACGGCCCTGAACGACCCGGTCGCGGCCATCGAGATCGGGTAGAATGCGCACCGCCTCAAAGCCTGACGATTGCATCAGCCCCGCGACACTGGGGCCTTGTGTCCACCCGGTTTCGACCATGAGCCAGCCTGAGGGCTTCAGATGCGCCTGTGCGCCCGCGACAATAGTGCGATACGCGCCCAACCCGTCGCCTTCATCGGTGAGCGCGGCACGCGGCTCGAAGGCCAGTTCGGGATCAAGCGCGGCCATGTCGGCGGCGGCAATATAGGGCGGGTTGGAGACTACAAGATCAAACCGACCCGCCACGTTTTGGAACCAGTCAGAGCACGTCAGCTCTGTCCGCGCCAGAAGCCCAAGGCGCGCGGCGTTCTTGCCGGCCACGGCCAGGGCGGCCTCCGAGATGTCCGTGCCCAGCCCGTGCGCGCCATCGCGTGCCGCCAAAAGCGACAGGAGCACACAGCCGGACCCCGTGCCCAAGTCCAACAGGCGCGCAAACGGCACGGCCAGCGCCGCGCGCACCAGCGCTTCGGTTTCCGGGCGGGGGTCAAGCACATCGCGGGTGACATAAAACTCATGCTCATAGAAGGCGCGCAGCCCGAGGATATGCGACAGCGGCTCGCGCCCACAGCGGCGCGCGGCCATTGAGCCCAGCTGATCTTCGGCGGCGTCCGGCAACGGGTCAGGCTGCATCAGGCTCACCCGGTCTTGCCCCACCCCGAGGGACGCCGCCACGATGAGCCGCGCCTCGCGTGCGGCGTTCTCGATCCCGGCCGCTGTCAGACGCCCGCGCAAATCCGCCAGCGCCTCCCCCACGCTGCGGCTCACCCGTTCATCTCCGCCAGAAGCGTGGCCTGAGCGTCAGCGATCAGCGCGTCAATCAATTCGTCAAGATCCCCACCCATGATCGCGTCCAGCTTGTAGAGCGTAAGACCGATGCGATGATCGGTCATGCGCCCTTGCGGGAAATTATAGGTGCGAATGCGTTCGGACCGATCCCCGGAGCCCACCTGCAAGGCCCGCGTCTCAGAGCGTTCGTCATGGGCGCGTTGGCGTTCAAGATCATAGAGCCGGGTCTTGAGCACCTGCATCGCGATCTCGCGGTTGCGGTGCTGGGATTTCTCAGAGCTCGTGACCACCAGACCCGTGGGCACATGGGTGATCCGCACAGCACTGTCCGTGGTGTTCACGTGCTGCCCGCCTGCGCCCGAGGCGCGCATCGTGTCGATACGCAGATCGCCCGCGTCAATCTGGATGTCCACGTCCTCGGCCTCTGGCAGGACCGCAACGGTGGCCGCCGAGGTATGAATGCGCCCGCCGCTTTCGGTTTCGGGTACGCGCTGCACCCGGTGCACGCCGCTCTCGTATTTCATACGCGCGAAAACGCCGTCGCCTTTGATGGCCGCCACCACCTCTTTGATGCCGCCCAGTTCGGTGGCGCTTTCCTCGATCACCTCAAAGCGCCAGCCGCGGGCGTCACAGTAGCGTTGGTACATGCGCAGCAAGTCGCCTGCAAAAAGGGCGGCTTCTTCGCCCCCGGTGCCAGGGCGGATTTCCACGATGGCGGGGCGGCTGTCGGCCTCATCCTTGGGCAACAGCACCAGTTGGAGCGCGGCCTCCATGCCGGGCAAACGCGCCTCGATCTGGGCGCGTTCCTCTTCGGCCAGCTCGCGCATCTCGGGGTCGTCGAGCATGGCATTGGCGGAGTTTAGATCGTCCAGCGACTGCATGTAGGCGCGAATTTCCTCGACCACCGGACGCAGTTCGGCATATTCGCGGCCAAGTTGGGCGATATCGCCACCACCTTCGGCCATCTGCGCCTCGATAAAGTCGAACCGACGCGTGATTTCAGTGAGTTTGTCCAATGGCACCATAAGCCTCGGTGTCCCAATTTCGTAGGGCTTGGTCAAGAGGACGAAATTTGCTAGGATCGTGGAATGACGCGTATCGTTTTTTTATCTCTTGTGATGTTTGCGCTTCCGCTGACCACAGTGGCCCACAGCAAAACCCAAGATTGCTATTGCACCAACTCCAGCGGAGACCGGGTGGAGCTAGGCGATGTGGTGTGCCTCTATGTCAACGGGCGGTCGTTCACGGCGCAATGCCAGATGTCCCTGAACAATCCCATGTGGCGTGAAGTGAACGAGGGATGCCTATCCTCCTGAGCCCGACAGCTCAGCGAGCCAGGCGTCCACGCGGGCGGCATTCACACCCAAATCTGACATGCCATAGCGCAGGCGGGCATGAAGTTTGATCTTGTTTTCTGACACCATCACTGTCGTGTAATCCGGAAAGCCAAAAATGCGGCTGCGGGTGATGTAGGTGATCTTGCCCCCTGCGACGGAGCCCGCCAACACCTGCGTGCGCGGGGTGGCCAGTGCGATGGCGTGAAGCCGCGCCAGATCGCCCTGCCCCGCCTCGACGACGCGCTTGGCGCCGCCTGCCGTATCACCGCTGTCCATCTCGGCATCCATCACATGCCAACGCGCGGGATCGCTGGGGGCAAGGCGCACATAAAGCCCAAGGGCAATCAAACCAGTCAAAAGCAAGATCAATGTCACGCGCATGTCCTGTGTTTCACCTTTCCAAAAATATTCAAATCAC
>JBCBWJ010000396.1:0-2713 GCA_039817165.1 Pseudomonadota bacterium
CGATCTCTACAGCGCCACCAAGACCATATTCGACCATCTGGGCGACCGTATCACCACCGGAACCGTCATCGTCTTTGACGAGTATTTCAACTATGCGGGCTGGCGGGAGGGCGAATTCAAGGCCTTTCAGGACTATGTCACGGCCCATGACCTGCGCTACGACTACCTGACCTACAACCACGAACACCAGCAGGTCGCCGTCAGGATCACCGCCCGCGGGACAGGCGCATAGACATGGCGCACACCAACAAGGTCCTGCGATCCATCAACATGCCGGGCGAGGCGCTTTGCGTCGATGTGTTTCAGCGCCCCGACGGCACCTTCGGGTTCGAAGAGTATCGCCGCGACGTTGAGGACCCGCGCGGCTGGTATCTGGTTGGGCATCATGGGGCCCAGAGCTTTGACAGCATGGACGCGGCCTTGGCCAGGGCCACCCTTGATGTCGCCTGGCTCAAAGACGCGCTTTGATCCCTCAAGCGCTGTGACGGACCAGCGTGAACCCCTCGGTCTCAGAGGGTAAAACCAAATGCTGCGTGAAGCGGTGAAACTGCGCTTGGGTCACGGCAAACGGATGCGTGCCAGACGCATTGCGTGCATGGAGACGTGCCAGACAGACCTCATCTGGAACATCCAGCACGTGCAGCGCATGGGCCGCGCCTGCGGCCTCGAACAGCTCTCGCATCTGCGCCCGCTGCGCCACAGTGTTGGCGGGAAAATCCAGCACCACCGAGATCCCCGCTTTCAGAAGTGCCACAATATGCGGCCCCATAACCCCGTCCAACTTGGCTGCAAACCGCACAAAATCCGCGCCGGTCTGCATCTGATCGCCGAACAGTGCGCCCAGCCAGTCATCCAGCACGAGCAAAACCGTGGCATCATCCTCGGCCAATGAGGCAGCGAGCGTGGATTTTCCCGCGGCGATCTTGCCGCATATCATGTGCAATGTCGGAGTTGGCTTTGACATCATCCCACCCTCTGAGAAAAACAGCAGCCGCGCGGTGCCACACAGGCGCGCGCCTGTCCAGCATCACCCGTTCTGCCGAAAGGCGCAACGCGGGCGAAAACCCGCCAAACCCGTCACAATCGCTCAGGCCAACACTGTTGTGATGGTCTTCGTCCGCGAAGTCAGGTAAACTTGGGCAAACGGGGCCGGACACAAGGCTCCTGGGACGAGCAAAGAAAAAAGAGCAGGCTCATGGAAGCAGAAGCGCTGGCCCTCGCAAACGGGGGCGATTATTCGCTGTGGGGGCTATACGCCCGCGCCACGATCACCGTAAAAATTGTCATGTGGATGCTGATTGTCGCGTCTTTTTGGGCGTGGTCGATCATCATTCAGAAACTCATCCTCTACCGCCGTGCGCGGGCCGAGGCCGAGAGCTTTGATGAACGCTTCTGGTCCGGTGACCCGCTGGATGAACTCTTTGAGGTCATAGGCCCCGAACCCCCCGGTCAATCCGAGCGCGTGTTCGCCGCCGGGATGACGGAATGGCGGCGCTCTCACCGCAATGATGGCGGGATGATCGCAGGCGCCACCGCGCGCATTGACCGCTCCATGGATGTGGCCATCGTCAAGGAAAGCGAGACCCTGCAAAGCGGGTTGAATGTGCTGGCCACCATCGGCTCCACCGCGCCCTTCATCGGTCTTTTCGGCACGGTCTGGGGCATCATGAACAGCTTCATCGAGATCGCAGAGCAGCAAAACACCTCTATCGCGGTTGTGGCCCCGGGCATCGCCGAGGCCCTTTTGGCCACCGCCCTCGGCCTTCTCGCCGCGATCCCGGCCGTTATCTTCTACAACAAGCTCAGCGCGGACAGCGATCGCATCGTGGCAGGCTACGAGGCCTTCGCCGATGAGTTTTCCACGATCCTCAGCCGCCAGTTGGACAGCTGATCCATGGGCGGCGGCGTAGTACAACGAGAGGGCGGGCGCAGGCGGCGGAGCAAAGGCCGGTC
Source organism: Pseudomonadota bacterium (assembly GCA_039817165.1). Lineage (GTDB taxonomy): Bacteria > Pseudomonadota > Alphaproteobacteria > Rhodobacterales > Rhodobacteraceae > Roseovarius. The sequence goes on from JBCBWJ010000396.1 coordinate 1,954, forward strand.
GCGCCCCATGTCAGAGATCAACGTGACGCCTTTTGTGGACGTCATGATGGTGCTGCTGATCATTTTCATGGTGGCCGCCCCCCTCATGACCGTGGGGGTGGAGGTGGAACTGCCGCAGACCGCCGCCAATTCGTTGTCCGGTGACGATGAAGAACCGCTCACCGTCACTGTCACATCCTCGGGCGAGGTTTCTATTCAGGAAACGCCCGTCAGCCGCGCCGATCTCGTGAACCGCCTGCGTGCCATCGCATCAGAGCGTGACAGCAACCGTATTTTCCTGCGCGCCGACGGGGCCGTTCCCTATGCGCAGGTGATGGAGGTGATGGGCGCGCTCAACCGTGGCGGCTTTCCCAATATCGGCCTTGTGACCGAACCGGGCGGCCCGCGTCTGGATGAGGGCGGGTGAGGCGTCATGTGGGCGCGCCTCGACACCGGTCAGAAAATCTCTGCGGTGGGCCATGTGGGTCTGCTGTCTGTGGCGATCTTTGGCGGCACCTTTTCGGCAGAACCATTGCCCTTTCAGGTGACCGAAGTCACCGCCATCTCCGCGGAAGATTACGCCGCGCTTTTTGATGCAGACCCATCGCCCGAGGCCGTCGCCAATGTCGACACGCCCCAGCCGCCTCAGGCCGGTCAAGCGCCGGATCTGAACGCCACCATCGACACGGACATCACCCAAGCCACGCCCGAGCCCACGCAAACATCTGACCCCGATCAAACGCCCGAGGTGGTCCAACCGGCCCCGCCCGAGGCCGAGGTC
>JBCBWJ010000397.1:0-2713 GCA_039817165.1 Pseudomonadota bacterium
TCGCGATGTCCTGCAGCATCGCGATCCTGACGGGTGGTCAGGTGAACTCTGATGAGCTGGGCGTGAAGCTCGAAAGCGTCACGATCGTCATGCTGGGTTCTCCCAAGAAGGTCGGCATCACCAAGGACGAAACCACCATCGTCGACGGTGCGGGCGAGAAATCCGAACTCGTAGCGCGGGTCTCTCAGATCCGTCAGCAGGTTGAGGACACCACGTCTGACTACGACCGTGAAAAGCTGCAAGAGCGTGTGGCCAAGCTGGCCGGCGGTGTTGCCGTGATCCGCGTCGGTGGCATGACCGAAGTGGAAGTCAAAGAGCGCAAGGACCGTGTTGACGATGCGCTGAACGCGACACGTGCTGCCGTTCAGGAAGGCATCGTTGTGGGCGGCGGTGTTGCTCTGGTCCAGGCGGGCAAGACACTTGAAGGTATGACCGGCGCCAACAGCGACCAGAACAACGGTATTGCGATTGTCCGCAAAGCGCTGGAAAGCCCACTGCGTCAGATCGCCGAGAATGCCGGTGTGGATGGCTCCGTTGTGGCCGGTAAGGTGCGCGAGAGCGACGATCCGGCCTTCGGCTTCAACGCGCAGACCGAAGAGTACGGGGACATGTTCGCCTATGGCGTCATCGACCCGGCCAAGGTTGTGCGGACGGCTCTGGAAGATGCAGCCTCGATTGCGGGTCTTTTGATCACGACAGAAGCCATGGTTGCCGACAAGCCCGCCAAAGAAGGCGCTGGCGCCCCTGGTGGCGGCATGCCCGACATGGGCGGCATGGGCGGCATGATGTAAGCTGGCCTTAGGTCAAAGGATTTGGGCCGTCCTTCGGGGCGGCCCTTTTCGTTTGAGCGCGTGCTATGCTCTGGGGAGGCATTTTCTTGGAAGAAAATGCACCAGAAAATTGGAATTTTCTGGTGCAGAATTTTGCAAAATTCTGCGGGCGTTGCGCTTAGTTCTGGATGCTTTCAAGATAAAAATACAGGCCTGCCAGGTCTCTGGGCGTGGGGGTGAGGATCCCGTCGATTTCCACTGGCACGAGGTCCTCGGCCATTGCGCCCCCAAAAGATGGCATCACGCGGGCGAGGTGATCATTGTCAGGATCGCCCCAGATGTAGCTCATCGCGCGGGCTTGTGGGAAGGTGCCGCCATTGCGTTCGGTGAGTGTGGTCAGATCGGGCAAGCGCAGCACCAGTTGTTTGGCGGTGGGTCCGTCGCCTTTGCCATCCACGCCGTGGCAGGCGACACAGTTCTGGGCGAAAAACGCAGCCCCATCATCGCGCGTGGGCATCTCGTTGCTGGTCGGTGACAGCGCAGTGCAGGCCGAGAGGGAGACAGCGCAAACGATGCCGGTGATTGTCTTGTGGGTCATGAACTTCGCCTTGTTTGGTTGTCTTTTACCCGTCAGCTTATGGTAGGTCCCAAAGCCCGCATTGATCCAGCGCAAGTTTGCCTAGACGGCGAGACGCGACCGAAGGAGAGCGGCGAGCGGGCAGGAAGGGGGGCTGTGATCTGGGCGCAACAGGCCGCAGCACAAAGAATTTTTCGCAGATAGGACTTTATTCGGTCACGAAGCTGGCGTAAGCGTTCACGCGTGAACACACTTTGAGTCGGCGATGCTTCATTCCAAAATCACCCAAAACCAGCCAGATGAAGACCTGCTGTTTCGCTTTCTGCGGCAGTTGGATCTTGCGCCTGACGCCTCGCAGCGGGCCACGGCGGCGGCGATCGGGGTGTCGCTTGGGCGGCTCAACGGGCTGATGAAACAGGCGCGTGACGCAGGGTTGATCACGGTCAGTGACCGCGATGGCCCCGACAAACGCCAGCGCTTTGCCTACGGGCTCACGTCGCGCGGGGCGGCTGAAAAAATAAGGCTCACCGACCGCTTCCTCGCTCGCAAATTTGCCGAATACGACGCGCTTCATGCAGAACTCACCGGCACCACCAGCGGACTTGCCCCGCTCAAACACAGGACCAAACTCGTGCAGAACAACCTTGCCCCCATCCAAGAGCTTTACGTCTCGTTCGAAAGCGCCCAGAAAATGAAGCTGGAGGCGGCCGAGCTGACCAGCGTTGACCTTACCCCGCGCCAGATCTGTGACCTGGAATTGTTGATGAATGGCGGGTTCAACCCGCTCAAGGGGTTCCTGTCCGAAGCCGATTACAACGGTGTTGTCGACGATATGCGGCTGGCCGACGGCACGCTCTGGCCAATGCCGATCACGCTGGATGTCTCGGAGGAGTTCGGAGAATCTGTGGAACTGGGACAGGACATCGCTCTGCGCGACCAGGAGGGTGTGATCCTCGCCACGATGACCGTGACCGACCGCTGGACGCCGGACAAGACCCATGAAGCCGAGAAGGTTTTCGGCGCCGATGATCAGGCGCATCCGGCGGTGGATTACCTGCACAATCAGGCCGGGGCCGTATATCTTGGCGGGCCGGTAACCGGCATCCAGCCGCCTGTGCACTACGACTTCCGCGCCCGGCGGGACACGCCCAACGAATTGCGCGCCTATTTCCGTAAGGTCGGTTGGCGCAAGGTCGTGGCGTTCCAGACCCGCAACCCGCTGCACCGCGCGCATCAGGAACTGACGTTCCGCGCGGCCCGCGAAGTGGAGGCCAACCTGCTGATCCATCCCATCGTGGGCATGACGAAGCCGGGCGATGTGGATCACTTCACGCGCGTGCGCTGCTATGAGGCGGTGTTGGACAAG
>JBCBWJ010000398.1:0-2709 GCA_039817165.1 Pseudomonadota bacterium
GGCCGATCGTCGTTTTCTGGCGCCAAGGCCTCGTCGTGCCCCCATCCCCGCCGGAGCTCCTTTTCGTCGGTCTCCTGACGGTCGGCGCGGGGGCACTTCTCTACTACACGGTCGAGCAGCCTTTCCGCGAGCCGGGTCGTGCGAAAACGGCAGTTACCGGAAGAGGATATGGCCGAGCTGCCGATTGTGGCGAGCTGTTACCGGGCGGTTGATGCGGCCTATCCCGGGCTTGATCCTTATCGCCGGCGGCACGAGGCGCTGCGGCGGGTGTTCGGGGTCATGGTGTCCAATGTGATTGAGACCTCGCGCCGTGGCTTGGCGGAGGCGGCACCCGGTTCGGCCCAAGAGGTGCGGGAACTGGGCTATGCCGTGATCCGCTTTGCGCCGGAGCTGTGGGCCGATCTGCAGCAGATCCGCGATTTTCTGTTTGAGCGGATGTACCGCGCCCCGCGGGTGGTGGAGATGCGCAAGCGGGTGACCCATGTGGTGGAGGAGCTTTTCCCCTATTACATGTCAGCGCCCGAAAACCTGCCGCGTCGGTGGCAGATGGATGTGGCCGCGGCGGAGGGTGACGTGGCGCTGGCCCGGTTGGTGAGCGATTACATTGCCGGTATGACGGACCGGTTTGCGTTGGAAAGCCATGCCAAGCTGCTGGGGGGGCCGGGGGGCGCGGGCGAGCGGCGAGAGTAGCCGTTGCGGCCCCGCTGACCTGTCTTTCAAAATAGTGTGCATGGCGCGACCGAATGTCATTGGCCGCGGGGCGCGCGCGCCCATATAGTAAGGGTATGATCGCGGAGATTGGACATTTCGCGCTGGTCTTGGCCTTTGTTCTGTCGATCGTGACAGCCATCGTGCCTTTGATCGGCGCGCATCAGCGCTGGCAGGGCTGGATGGCGGTGGCAGAGCCGGGGGCTGTGCTGCAGTTTTTCCTGACCGGGCTGTCCTTTGCCGCGTTGACCTATGCGTTTGTCGTCTCGGATTTTTCGCTGCGGTTGGTGGTGATCAATTCGCATTCGCTCAAACCGATGCTTTACAAGGTGACCGGCGTTTGGGGCAATCATGAAGGGTCCATGCTGCTGTGGGTGCTCATCGTGACGCTTTTCGGCGCGGTTGCGGCGTGGCGGGGCGCTGGTCTGCCGCCGGGGTTGCGGGCGCGGGTTCTGGCGGTGCAATCGATGATCGCGGCGGCGTTTTTCGCCTTTATCCTGTTCTCGTCGAACCCGTTTGAGCGCATGGCGATCCCGCCGTTTGACGGCCAAGACCTCAACCCGCTGTTGCAGGATCCAGGCCTCGCCTTTCATCCGCCGTTTCTCTACCTGGGCTATGTCGGGCTTTCGATGACGTTTTCTTTTGCCGTGGCGGCCCTGCTAGAAGGCCGTGTGGACGCCGCCTGGGGCCGTTGGGTGCGGCCTTATACGTTGGCCGCGTGGACGTTTCTGACCGTGGGGATCGGGCTTGGGTCCTGGTGGGCCTATTACGAGCTGGGCTGGGGCGGGTTTTGGTTCTGGGACCCGGTGGAGAACGCCTCTTTCATGCCGTGGCTGATTGCGGCCGCCTTGTTGCACTGCGCCATCGTGGTGGAAAAGCGCGAGGCGCTCAAAAGCTGGACGATCCTGTTGGCGATCATCGCGTTCGGGTTTTCCATGGTGGGTGCGTTCATCACGCGCTCTGGCGTGCTGACTTCGGTGCATGCCTTTGCCACTGACCCGGAACGGGGTGTGTTTTTGCTGATGATCCTGGGGTTTTTCATGCTGCTCGGGCTGACGCTTTTTGCCGCGCGTGCGCCGGTGATGCAGTCCAAGGGGGTTTTTGGGGTGGTCAGCCGGGAATCTGTTCTGGTGCTCAACAACCTGATCCTGGCGGTGTCGGCCTTCGTGATTTTCGTGGGCACGATCTGGCCTCTGGTGAGTGAGCTCTTTTTTGATCGAAAGCTGTCCGTGGGGCCGCCGTTTTTCAATCTGGCGTTTTCGCCGTTTATGCTGGCGCTTGGTCTGGTGTTGCCGGTGGGCGCGATGCTGCCGTGGAAGCGCGCGCAGGTGGGGCGGATTTTGCGCAAGCTGATGCCGGCCTTCGTGTTGGCGCTGGCGGTGGGCGTCTTGGCCTATGCGTTGCAGACGGGGCGCAGCGGGCTGGGGCCGATCGGTCTCTTTCTGGGGGCCTGGCTCGTGGCGGGCAGTGCGGTGGATTTGATGGCGCGTGCCGGGCGCGGCGGTCTGCGCGACAGGCTGCGCCGTGTGCTGCGCTTGCCGCGGGCCGATTGGGGCAAGACGGTGGCCCATGCGGGGCTTGGTGTGACCTTTGCCGGTGTGGCCGCGATGATGGCCTGGGAGAGCGAAGACATCCGCGTGGCCCATCCCGGCGACAGTTTCGAAATCGCAGGCTACACCATCACGCTGGAGGGCGTGCGCGAAGTGCAAGGGCCGAACTACGTGGCCACGGTGGGCGATCTGACCCTGGCGCGCGGGGATCGGGTTCTGGGCATGATGCATCCTGAAAAGCGCATCTACCCTGTGGCGGGCATGCCGACCACGGAGGCGGCACTCAATATCGGGTTCACGCGCGACATCTACGTGTCCTTGGGTGATCCGCAAGTTGGTGGCGGCTGGGCGGTGCGCAGCTATTACAAACCGCTGGCCAACTGGATTTGGGGCGGGTCGATCCTGATGGCGTTGGGCGGGGTTTTGTCGCTGACGGATCGGCGGTATCGCG
>JBCBWJ010000399.1:0-2703 GCA_039817165.1 Pseudomonadota bacterium
TCTTGGGCCAGTGCCGCGCGTTTCTGGGCCAACATGGCATTCAGCGGGTCACCGGCGCGGACACGGCGGGGTCTGCCCGGCAGGTGGCAGAGGACGCCAGGCCCGAGCAGGCGGCGCTGGCCAGTGAACTGGCCGGAGAGATCTATGGCCTCGACGTGCTGGCCCGCGACATTGAGGATGAGGGCAACAACACCACGCGGTTCCTTGTGATGTCGGCCACGCCCAATTGGGAGCGCCGCTGTGAAGCGGGCGGCAAGATGATGACCACTTTTGTCTTTGAGGTGCGCAACATCCCTGCCGCGCTTTACAAGGCGATGGGCGGGTTTGCGACCAATGGTGTGAACATGACCAAGCTGGAAAGCTACATGGTGGGCGGGCATTTCACCGCCACGCAGTTTTATTCCGACATTGAAGGCCATCCCGATGACCCGAGCGTCAAGCTGGCGTTGGAGGAACTGGCGTATTTCACCTCGGAGCTTGTGATGCTGGGTGTCTACCCGGCCGATCCCAAACGAGACTGACGCGATTGGCGCGATCACGGGCGGTGTGACCGCTTTTTATTGAAAACAAAGAGAAAAACGGGGGCTCGTCACACGGCCTCCTCGCGTTTTAGAGACCCTGGATCACGGACCCGCGCGCCGCAGTGATCTGATTATCACGTCGTCCGGCGTTTGATTGCAGCTGTGATTTCACCGCCCATTTGTTGGTCATGCAAGGCGCAGAACGCAGCCTCGCACCAGACACTTAACGGCTGAAAAAGGAGGCCAAAATGACACTTATCAAACTCACGGCCATTGCCGCATTCACCGCCCTTCCCGTTGTTGCCACTGTTTCTGACGCCAACACCCAAGGTGTGCCCCAGCATGTGGAACTGAGCGTGGAAGAGCGCGGCAACCACATTGCGGAGCTGAGCGTGGAAGAGCGCGGCAACCACATCGCGGAGCTGAGCGTGGAAGAGCGCGGTCATGTAATCGCCGAGCTGAGCGCGGATGAACGCGGTCACTACATCGCCGAGTTGAGCGTGGACGAACGCAATCACGTAATCGCGGGCTTCGACCCTGAAGAGCGCAAGAATCAAATCGGATAACAGACAACGTGCGGGGCAGTCATGCTGGTTGGCCCGCGCGACCTTTCAGCGGTCCGCCTTTCAGGCGGATTTCTTGTATCGAGCTTCGACCTCAACCGCGTAAGATGCCAAGCGATCATTCAGCCGCTGTGTCACGTTTTTGCGGGCCAGCTTCAAGGACTGAACCAGCAGTTTCGCGGTCAGGTTTCTTGGTGCCAGTTGAAGCTGTGTGTCGACCCGTGTGCGGTTGCGCGACAGGGACATCAGTTCCACCACAAGATCGCCGCCCATAGCGGGCGCGCGCGATGACACGACAATGCGGTTCGGGCTGTCATGTTCTGTGACCTCGATCTGGATGTCGCGTTCTTTTCCGCGCATCTGGAACCTGGCATCCCAAGCGGTGCCTATCGCGCCGTTCTTGCCGTCCTTGACCCGCTGCACCTCGGCCCCGCGCCGCATCGCCGCCCGCTCGAAGGCTTTGAAATCGGTCATCTGTTCGAACACGAAATCTATCGGCGCTTCGATGTCCTGTTTGATCTGAAACTTCATGGACTTTGTCCTGCTCGTTTTTATTGTTAGGCTCAGCCTTACCCGCGGCTGACCGGTACGCTACGCTACCCTGATCTGACGATATCGCCTAATTCAGCGTGTCGGCAAGCCAGTTTCGCAGCAAAAAATGAGCAATTGCGCCTTTTCGGGCAGGCAGGATCATGGGGTTTTGACCGGCGAAGGCATCCATCAGCTCTGACTTTCCGACCCATATCGCGTCGTCTATTTCGGCGGGATCAATGGTGATCTTGTCGTCCAGTGCCTCCCCCTGGCAACCGATCATCAGCGATGAGGGAAACGCCCAGGGCTGGCTCGACAGATAGCGCACGGGGCCTACGGGCACACCGGCTTCTTCGAACACTTCGCGGCGCACGGCCGCCTCGATGGTCTCACCGGGTTCAATAAAGCCTGCAAGACAGGAGTACATGCCCTCGGGCCATCCGGGCGAGCGGCCCAGAAGTGTGCGATCCGCGCGCGTGATCAGCATGATGACCACGGGATCGGTGCGCGGGAAATGATGCGCACCGCACGTGTCGCATCCCCGTTGCCAGCCCGCCTGTGTCATGCCGCTTTCGGCGCCGCATTTGGAACAGAACCTGTGGCTTCTATGCCAGCTCAGGACCGCCTTGGCGGTGGCGCTGAGTTCGGCATCGCGGGCGCTGAGGCGGACCATGATACGTCTGAGTTCGACGAAAACGGCGGTGTCGGGCACATCCGGATGGTGCTGCTCGGTGGTGTCGAGAAAGCTGTTGGTTGGCTGTTCGGAGCCGTCCTGTGGCTGCCATGCCGAGATGTCATAGGCGAAGATGAACTGGCCCTTATCGCTGCGTCCCAGAAAAATCGGCGGTTCCTCGGCTGTGCTCAGGATCGGGTGGCCGGGGGCCACGACATAAAGCCGGTCGAGCGCGGGCCCGTGCACCAAAAGCTTGCCGCGCCAGAGAACAATACACTGTGTTTCGGGAGCCTGACGCGCGGCGTCCAGCGCCGCATTATCGCCTCGCAACTCTGCTGCACGATCAAGACCAGAGCTTGCGAATGTCACCTGTTCAGCTGTTTTCATGGGCGTCAGGTGACATGTTATGCGCAAG
>JBCBWJ010000039.1:0-11936 GCA_039817165.1 Pseudomonadota bacterium
GCCCATGTCCACAAGAGTGCCATCGACCGTGAATTCGTTGCGCGCGATCTCGCAATTCTTGAACACCCGTTCGACCGTCGACAGGTAGAACTCCGCCGGCATGTCCATGACGGCCAGGTATTCATCGTAGAACTTGTTGTGCGGGTCGCGGTCGCTTGCCTCGCCTTGAGCCACACGCGTGATCTGGTCCGAAAACGCGCGGCTGTGACGGTCCGCGTTCATCGACACGAAAGAGGCCAGTTGCAGCAGGCCGGGGTACACCAAGCGGCCCACGCCTTTGTATTTGAAGCCCACGCGCTGGATCATCGTCTCTGTCAGCTGGCCCATGGTCACCCGGCGGCCAAAATCGGTCACTTCTGTGGGTGCCGCGTCTGGATCAACTGGGCCACCGATCAACGTCAGGCTGCGCGGCACGCTTTCAGGGTCGTGCTCTGACAGATACGCGGTCGCCGCCAAAGCGAGCGGGGCAGGCTGACAGACCGCAATCACATGCAGGTCCGATCCCAGCTCTTTCATGAAATCGGCGAGGTAGCGGGTGTAATCCTCGACGTCGAAATTGCCCTCAGATACCGGAATGTCGCGGGCGTTGTGCCAGTCTGTGACAAATACATCGCAATCGGGCAGCAGAGACCGAACGGTAGAGCGCAGAAGCGTGGCATAATGCCCCGACATCGGAGCGATCAAAAGCACCCGGCGGTCCATGTCATCCCGACCTGTCACATCGAATCGGATCAGGTCGCCAAAGGGGCGTTCCACCACGGGTTCGACCCGGATCAGGTGGTCACGGCCGTCTTCACCGGTGATCGACTCGATCCCCCAGTCGGGTTTGACGACCATGCGTTGAAAGGTGCGCTCTGTGACTTCCCCCCAGGCCGCCATCCATTGAAAAGCCGGGTTCGGTACCATAGAAAAGAGGGGATAAGAGGACATGGAAAGCGCCGTGGCTCCCAGCCATTGGTTTGTATTTCGGAGGGTTTCCATCCAATCATAGGTCACCATGTAGCGCATCGTCGTCTCCTTAGACCGGGTCTGTGCCCTGGTTTATCGTCGCACTGCTCTCCCCAACCGAGCGACGAAATGCTGCATAGCAGAAACTTACGAGGTAATGAACGACATGTCCACGGCTGACGCAGCTTCCGGCGAAGAACTCGACAAGTTAAACGCCAACCTTGAACGCGTGGAACAGCTCTCCACCCGCTTGGTTCAGGCGCTGTCCAGCAGAGCGCCGGCCAATCCGACCTTGAACACACCGGGGCAAGATCTTTTTGCGCAGGCTGCAACGTCCTACTGGAAGGACATGATGGAAAACCCCGGTCGCATCTATGAACAGCAGCTGGAATTCTGGGGCAAATCCGTGCGCCACTTCGTTGAGGCGCAACAAGCGCTTGCCACCGGTCGCCCGCCCGAAGATGAAGAAGACGATCCGCTGAGCGGCGATCGACGGTTTTCCAACCCGCTTTGGCAGACCAATCCGTATTTTCACTACGTCAAACAGCAATACGCTCTGAACAAGCAGGCCGTGGAACAAGCCGTTGCCGAGATTGATGACATGGCGCCCAAGGAAAAGCGCCGGCTAGAGTACTTTTCCCGCCAGATCATCGACATGATGAGCCCCACCAATTTTCTCGGCACCAACCCGGATGCCTTGGAAAAAGCGCTTGAGACCGAAGGCGAAAGCCTCGTGCGCGGGCTTGAGAACCTCGTCTCGGATCTGGAGGCCAACAGCGGCGAGATGGTCGTGCGACTGGCCGATGAAAGCGCGTTTCAACTGGGCGAGAACATCGCCACGACCCCCGGCGAGGTGGTCTTTCGCAACGACATGATGGAACTGATCCAATACGCGCCTGCCACGGATGAGGTCTACAAGACCCCGCTCATTATCTTCCCGCCTTGGATCAACAAGTACTACATCCTCGATCTCAAAGCGCAGAACAGCATGATCAAATGGGTGACGGAACAGGGCTACACGCTCTTTGTCGTGTCTTGGGTGAATCCGGATGCCAGCCATGCCGATCTGGGTATGGGCGACTACATCGAACAGGGGTATCTCGCAGCGCTCAGCGAGGTGAAGGCGATCACCGGCGAAAAAGAGGTCAACGCTGTGGGCTACTGCATTGCAGGCACCACGCTGCACCTCACGCTGTCGCTCTTGGCCAAGCGCGGCGAAAGATCGATCAAATCCGCAACCTTCTTTACCGCGCTGACGGATTTCTCGGAACAAGGCGAGTTTACCCCGTTCCTTCAAGATGATTTCGTCGACGGCATAGAAGAAGAGATCAACGAACAGGGTGTGCTTCGATCGTTTATCATGGGCCGCACCATGTCCTTTTTGCGCTCCAACGATTTGATCTACACGCCCGCCGTGCGCAGCTACATGATGGGAGAGGCCCCGCCTGCGTTTGATCTGCTCTACTGGAATGGCGACGGTGCCAACCTGCCGGGCAAGATGACCATGGAGTATTTGCGCGGCCTGTGCCAGGGCAACGCCTTTGTGGGTGAGGGATTTGACCTAATGGGAGAACGCCTGTCGATCAAGGATGTGACCGTCCCGCTCATGGCTATCACCTGTGAGACCGATCACATCGCCGCGTGGAAGGACTGTTACCGCGGCTTTCAACAGACAGGCTCGAAAGACAAAACATTCATCGTCTCCGAGTCCGGCCATATCGCAGGCATCGTAAATCCGCCCAGCAAAAAGAAATACGGCCACTATACCAATCCCGATCTGAGCGCTGATGCCGACGCATGGATGGCGGGTGCCGATTACACCGAAGGATCATGGTGGCCACGGTGGGAAGGCTGGCTGCGCAAGCGCTCTGGTAAGATGGTGCCTGCGCGCGCGCCGGGTGGCCCAGATCACGCACCCATAGAGCCCGCGCCGGGCCAGTATGTGCGGCGCAAAGCGAGGGATTTGTGATCTGAGTCGTCTGACTTTCGCAGGCGGTTTCTTTCCAAAACGCTGTCTTTGAGCGCTTATCGGCGTCATTTCCTCTGCGTAAAGCGCTGTAATCATTCAAAATTGACGCTAGGTAAGGTTTTTATGCTGCGCTGCAGAAAAAATCCTTGAATTGCTGCGATGCAGCATGTATTTAGTTCGCAGACGCAGAAACAACAGCGCCTAATCGCTTACCAAGGAGAGATACAATGGCCAAAGCTCAAGACATGAACGCAGTCCTCAAAGACATGATGGGCGCATTCCCCGTGGACACCAAAGCAATGGAAGACGCCTTCAAGACCCAGGCCGCCCTGAGCGAGAAGCTCTCCGGTGTTGCTCTGGAAGCCGCTGAAAAGTCGGCTGAGATTTCCGGCACCTGGGCCAAGACCACGCTGTCCAAGTTGACCGAGGTTACCAAAGCCAAGACCGAGCCTGCCGACTACGCAAAGGCCGTCACGGATTTCGCATCTGCCAACGCCGAAGTTGCCGCTGAGCACATGGCCGCCTTCGCTGAAGTTGCCAAGAAAGTCCAGATGGACACTGTTGAGCTGCTTATGGCTGCCGGCAAAGACCTGCAGGAAGACGCGACTGCAGTGGTCAAGAAGGCCACCGACGACATGACGGCTGCCGCCAAGAAGGCAACCACCAAGTAAACCCTCGTTGACGGCGGGACACTGCTTCGCTTGGGTTCCCAATTCCTCCCTGCCGGGTACCTGACGCGATCGAAAGGGCGAGCCTCGTGCTCGCCCTTTCATTTTGTTTGACAGATGTTTATGCTGTGCCGCAGCGTTGGCGCACCGCAACCACGCATCCGGCCCGCACAAGGCCCAAAGGGAGAGAGCATTTTGGCAGACACTGAAAAGCCGCTACTGATCAAACGGTATGCCAGCCGCAGGCTCTACAACACGGAAACCTCCGACTACGTCACCCTCGAAGACATCGCCGAATTCATTCGCACCGGCCGCGACGTTCAGATCATCGATCTGAAATCCGGGGACGACCTGACGCGGCAATATCTGCTGCAGATCATCGCGGAGCATGAAAGCCGCGGGGAAAACATGTTGCCGGTGAATGTGCTCAACGACCTTGTGCGCAGCTACACCAGCCACGCCCAGTCGATGGTGCCGGATTTCCTTGCCACCACGTTTGAAATGCTCCGCAACGGCCAGTCCCAGATGATGGAAAACATGGCCAAGGCCAACCCGCTGTCGAGCATGCCCGGCATGGAAGCCGTACAAGCCCAACAGCAGGCGTTCCTCAAGGCCATGACCGGCGCAATGCCCGGCATGTCCACGACGCCGTCAGCCCCCGAAGAGATCGTTGAGCCCGAAGAAGAATCGGAAGAAGAGCTCGACGAGATCAAAAAGCAGCTTTCCGATTTGCAGAGCAAACTCTCGAAGATGAGCAAGTAACGAGGCGGCAGCCATGGTCGACAGCCCGGGACGGATCACGCTCTGGGGCATCGAGGTGTTCATGGCGACAGCCGATGAACGCTCTATCTCCGCGGCGGCCAAACGGCTGGGCGCCAGCCCGTCTGCCGTCAGCCAACAACTCACCAATCTTGAGGCGGCCGTCGGGGCGACGCTCTTGCAACGCAACGCGCGACCTGTGCGCCTGACGCCCGCCGGTGAAATCCTCAAACGCCGCGCGCAGGTGATCCTGAACGAAGCCGCCCAAGCCCGCGCCGAGCTGGCCATGTCCGATCTATCGACCCTGACCCGGTTCCGGCTGGGCATGATCGAAGATTTTGAGGCCGATGTGACCCCGCAATTGCTCACGCACATGGCCACAGAGCTCAAAGGCTGCCAATTTCTCCTGGAAACCGGGGCCAGTCATTACCTCTATGAATTGCTGGACGCGCGCAGTCTTGATGTCATCGTCGCGGCTGATCTGATGGCCGAAGATGCCTGGGTCGAGGTCCATCCCCTGCTCGAAGAACGCTTCATCGTGGCCGCCCCGAAAGGCCTGATCGATCAAAACGGCGATGTCCTGGCGCAGCTCAAACAATTGCCGCTCATTCAGTACACTCAACGCCACTACATGGGCCGCCTCATCACAGCCCATCTTGTGCGTCAGAACCTGCGTTTGCCGCACCGGTTCGAGCTCGACAGCTATCATGCTATCCTGGCGCTGGTGGGGCAGGGGGCAGGGTGGTCGATCCTCACACCCCTTGCCCTGATGCGCGGTCAGCGGTTTGCCGATCAGATCGACGTGATGGCTTTGCCGCTGGAACCTCTGTCACGCACCATCAGCCTCACCGCCCGCAAAGACATCCTGCAGGACATGCCCGCCCAAGTGGCCACCACACTGCGCCCCATACTGGAGCGTACAGTTCTGGCGCCCGCGATCGCCGCCTATCCATTCCTCAAAGACCAGCTCACACTGATCGACTAGCCCGGGCACGTGTCGGGCACTACGTTCCGTAGGCGCGCGCCTCACCCATCACATCCTGTGCGGCCAACAGCAGCACCTCAATCACCGCGTCACAGTCCTCTTGCGTCAACCGCGCGGGCAAGCGTACGTCACAGGCCCGCATCAGCATCGCCCGTGTGCGCGGCAACTCAGGCGTCTGCCCGGGCAGAAAGCGCCAATTCCAAAACGCCCTCGCATTGTCCGACGACAGCCCAAAGATCTGAACTTTCACACCGCGTTCTGCCGCGGCTTTGCCAAAGGCCCTGCGCTCCTCTTCGGTCATGCCAACCAGGTTGAACTGAATGCTGTCCGGCGCGCGCTCCTCCGGGGTCAGCTTGTCGGGCACCTCCATCCAGGGCGACGTATTCAGCGCACGGGCAACGTAATCATGGTTCGCCCGCCCGTCGCGCACGCGCCGCTCAATATGGCCGATCTGAGGGCGTATGATCGCCGCCGACAGGTTCGACAGGCGCAGATTGTAAAGCGGCAGCTCGTTCTGCCACCGGGCAAACGCCGTTTCAAGCGCCGCATCCTGCCCCGCCATATGCTTGGCCCAATTGTGCTCATAGGCCCCCGACATGATCACCGCGCGGGCCACCAGATCCGCATCATCCGTGACCATGATCCCGCCTTCACCTGCATTCACCAACTTGTAGGATTGAAAACTGAACGCCCCAATGCGGCCAATCGTGCCGATCTTGTGCCCGCCCCAAACCGTGCCAAGCGAATGGGCCGCATCCTCGATCACAGGGACGCCTCGCGCCTCGCTGAGCGCCATGATCGCGTCCATGTCAGAGGTGTGCCCGCGCATGTGACTGATGATCACCGCCGCGATCTTATCGTCGAGCTTGGCCTCGAAATCGCTCAACTCAATGCGATAATTCTCCCCCACCTCGCACAGCACCGGCACACAATCGGCATGCACCACCGAAGAGGGCACAGCGGCGAAGGTGAAGGCCGGGATCAAAACGCGCGCATCCCGCGGCAGGCCAAGCGCCTTGAGTGACAAGAAAAGCGCGGCCGAACAGCTCGACACCGCAAGCGCGTATGTGCTGCCCATGAAGGCTGCAAACTCCTGTTCCAAAAGCGTCACCGGCGCATTTTCCGGCGCGGTGTAGCGAAAGAGGTCACCCGACCCCAACATGCGGTCGATCTCCGCACGCGCGGCTGCGGGAATGGGTTCAGCGTCATAGACGTTCGGTGTTGTGACATTCGGTGTTGCTCGAGACATATCTTCAGCTTTCCTGAAAAAGGGTTTTTGCTTTCCCGAACGTCTATCGAAAGCCTAAACCCCAGAAAAGTGAAATTTTCAAGACACCCTGCACCCGGCATGGATTTGCCACGCCCCCCAAGCCGTCACCGCTGAAAAAGGCTGTCAGACCCCAAGCCGGTCGCGCAGCGCAAACCACGTCATGGCCAACACCAGGATCGGATGGCGCATGGAGGCTCCGCCCGGAAAAGGCTGGGTCGGAATGCGCGACATCGTGTCGAACCCATCCGTCTCCCCGCAAATCGCATCCGCCATCAGTTTGCCCGCATGGGTCGCATTGCCCACCCCATGCCCGGAATAGCCCGACGCCGACAGCATGTTTGGCGCCAACCGTTTGAGGTAGGGCAGGCGCTTCATCGTAATGGCCAGCGTGCCACCCCAGGCATAGTCAATGCGCACATCGCTCAAATGCGGGAAGATCTCCGTCATGGGCTTGCGGACCAGGGCGGCAATATCGGCAGGAAAGCGATACCCATAGGTTTCCCCGCCGCCAAAGAGCAGACGCGTGTCATGGCTCAGGCGGAAATAGTTCACAACGAACCGGCTGTCTGCCACGGCCACGTCTTGGGTGAGCACTTTGGCACTGTCTGCCCCCAAAGGTTCCGTTGCCACGACAAAGTTGTTGATGGGCATCACCCGGGCGGCCACATCGCCGTTCAGCCCGCCCAGATATCCGTTGCAGGCCAGCACGACATGCTCGGCCCTGACAGACCCCCGCGCGGTGCGCACCATCGAAGGCGCACCACCGTCGATCCCTGTCACCTCCGTGGTCTCAAAAATCTGCGCCCCGGCCCCCTCGGCTGCGAGCGCCAGCCCGAACGCATAGGCCAACGGATGCAAATGCCCGGCCGTGCGGTCAATCGCACCGCCGACGTATTTGGGCGACGGACAGATCGCTTGCGCGGCCCCATGATCCAGCTTTTCGAGGTGATCATACCCATATCGTTCCGCTAGGAAATCGGCATAGGCATGCTCTTCGGCCACCTCAGAAGGGCGGAACGCCATATGCGCAATGCCGGGTTTCAGATGGCACTCAATCTTGTGTTTGGCCACCAGCGCCTTCACCAGCGCCTTGGTCTCCTCGGCCATGGCCCAAAGCCTGTCGGCATCCTCGCGCCCCACCAGCTTTTCAACATAGTGCTGGTCCATCCGCTGCCCGGATCCCAACTGCCCGCCATTGCGCCCGGACGCGCCGAACCCCACGCGTTGCGCCTCAAGCACCACGACGCGCCGCCCCGCTTCGGCCAGATGCAGCGCCGCCGACAACCCGGTAAATCCCGCCCCGATTACGCACACATCCGCCGTCACATCGCCCTCAAGCGCCGGATAGGGCCCCGGCGGGGTCGCTGTGGCCGCGTACCAGCTCGGCGGATACATCCCGCGCCGGTCATTGGCATGAAGCAGGTTCAGTTTCATCTTGCCAAAAATACTCTCGCCGGAGGCATGAAACCTTCAGACATTCAACAAAAGGTGCTCGCGTTCCCACGGGCTGATCACCTGCAGGAACTCGGCATATTCGGCGCGCTTCACGATCCCGTAGACGCGCGAGAAATCCGCACCCAACACCTCGTGCAGCCCCGTCGCCTGCTCGAACAAATCAAGGGCGGCCCCGAACTCATTGGGGATTTCCGCCTCCCCGTCATAGGCCTCTCCGCGAAACTGCGCATCCGGGCGCAGCTCGTTTTTGAGCCCCAAAAGCCCGCAGGCCAGACTGGCCGCGATGCCCAGATAGGGATTGCAATCCATACCCGCGATCCGGTTCTCCACCCGCCGCGCCTCTGGCGGCGACAGCGGCACCCTGATTCCGGTCGTCCGATTGTCCCGCGCCCAGGCCAGGTTGATCGGCGCGGAATGATCCCGCACGTAGCGGCGATAGGAATTCACATAGGGCGCCAGCACCGCAATCGCGTCCGGCAGGTGTTTCTGCAACCCGCCAATAAAGTGATAAAACGCGTCCGTCTCCCCGCCTTGCGGGCCGGAAAACACATTGCGCCCGGTCTCGATGTCCAGCACCGAATGGTGAATATGCATGGCACTTCCGGGTTCATCCGCGATGGGTTTGGCCATGAAGGTCGCAAAACAATCGTGACGCAGCGCGGCCTCCCGGATCAGGCGTTTGAAATAGAACACCTCATCGGCAAGCTTGACCGGGTCCCCGTGCCGCAGATTGATCTCCAGCTGCCCGGCCCCGCCTTCCTGCGTGATGCCGTCGATCTCAAACCCTTGCGCCTCGGCAAAATCATAGATGTCATCGATCACCGGCCCGAACTCATCCACAGCCGTCAGCGAATAGGCCTGCCGCGCCGCCGCTGGTCGGCCAGAGCGGCCCATCATAGGCTCAATCTTCTTGGCCGGATCCACGTTGCGCGCGACCAGGTAAAACTCCATCTCAGGGGCCACCACAGGGGCCAGCCCCATCTTTTCATAAAGTCCGACAACCCGTTTGAGCACATTGCGCGGGCTCGACCCGATCAGGTTGTCCTCGCGGTCATAGGCGTCATGGATCACCTGCAGCGTCCAATCCCCGGTCCAGGGCGCGGCAGTGGCCGTCGCCATATCGGGCCGCAGCACCATGTCGCGCTCGATGAACCCTTCCTCGCCTGCAGCCTCGCCCCAGCCGCCGGTGATGGTCTGGTAAAAGATCGAGTCGGGCAGGTGAAAGTAATCCTGCCGATCAAACTTGGAGGCCGGAACCGCCTTGCCCCGTGCGATACCCGGCAAATCAGAGATCACGCATTCCACCTCGTCCAGCCTGCGACCGTCCAGATAGGTTTGAGCGGCCTCTGGCAGCGCTTTGATCCAGTCAGCCATGGGACGCTCCTTGCCGGAAAAACGCGCTCATGCGTTCGACAAAACGCAAACTGTCATGGGGCGCGTGCTGACTGTCTTTCGCGGCGGCCAACCGGTCCGGCTCCACCACGCCTGTGCCGCGCACCTCGATCAGTTTTTCCAGGATTTCCCCGTCAAACTCGGGATGCGGCTGGATCGTCAAAATGCGCGTGTCATAGAGCAGGGCCGCATTCTCACAAAACGGGTTAGAGCCGATCACCTGTGCGGCGTCGGGCTTTTCCACCACCTGATCCTGATGCCAGGCCAAAAGCCGCATATCCTCGCCGTCAATGTCGTACTCCGTGTGCCCTACGGCCCAACCTTGATCATATTTCACCACCTTGCCGCCCAGGGCCTGCGCGATGATCTGGTGGCCAAAACAAATGCCGATCATGGGCCGCCCATCAGCGTAGACATCACGAATGAACGCCTCCAGCGGGGCGATCCAGGGATGGTCTTCATAGGCCCCGTGCTTTGAGCCGGTGATCAACCAGCCATCCGCGTCCGCTGGGCTCTCTGGATAGTCTTCATCCACCACGAACCACGCTTTGGTCTCAAACCCGAAGCCGCGCAGCAGATCGCCGAAAATCTGATCGTAATCGCCCCGCGTGTCCCGAAGTTCATCAAGGGCGTGGCCGGTCACCAGAATGCCGATCAACATGTCTCACCTATAATTTGATCAAATTTACAGTAGCCCGACGCGGCCCATCCCGACAAGACCTTCTCAAACCGCCTCAAGATAGGTTTTCCAGTGCTGATCCTTGGGGATCTCGCCCAAACGCTGCAGCTCTTGCCTCTTGGTCAGTCCAAAATTTGCGATAAGCTCCGGATCAAAAAGACGCGGCAGGATGGGATCGGACGTAAACGTCTCCACGGCCGCGCTCCAGTCGGTAATCAACTGCGGGAACGTCTGATCATAGGCGTTGCCGGTCATCGCAGCAGGCGGGCTCAGGCCATCCTCAATGCCCATGAGGGCAGCCCCAAAAATGGCCGCGAACACAAGGTACGGGTTGGTGTCCCCGCCCGCCACACGATGCTCAATCCGGCGCGCGGCAGGCGCACCGCCCGGCACGCGAATGGCAGCGGTGCGGTTTTCATAGGCCCAGCACACGGATGTGGGCGCATGCGCGCCGGGCACCATACGGTCATAGCTGTTGGCGTGGGGTGCAAAAATCAGCGTCGAGGGCACGAGCGCCTCCAGGCATCCCGCAACAGCCGAAAGCAGCACCTCGCTGCCGTTCGGTCCGCCATTGTCAAAGACATTCTGGCCCGCCTCATCAAGGACGGAAAAATGCACATGCAGTCCGTTGCCGGCATCCTCTGCAAAGGGTTTGGCCATGAACGTGGCGGCCATCCCGTGCGTTCGGGCTGTCCCGCGGATCAATGATTTGAAAAGCCACGCGTCATCGGCCGCGCGCATTGCGTCTTGATGGGTCAGGGTCACCTCAAATTGCGCCACACCGGACTCGCTGGTGGTGGCCTGGGCGGGGATCTCCATCGCGTCCGCGCCCGCGTAAAGATCGGTGAAAAACCCGTCGAGCCGGTCAATGTGGTCCACCGACAGGATATGCGGGCCCGACATGGCGCGCCCCGTGCGCGGGTCTCGCGCAGGCCGCAGTGCCTCGCCGCTGTCATCAACCAGCGTGAACTCAAGCTCTGTGGCCGCAATCACCCGCCAGCCGCGCGCCTTGTAGCGATCCAGAACCGCGCCGAGCGCATGCCGCGGGTCGCAGGAAAACGCACCTCCATCCTCGTGGTGCATCCCCATCGGAACAAGCGGCGTCGGATGCGGCAACCACGGCATCGGGACGGGACCGCGCTCTGTGGGCAAGAGAACCCCATCGGCGTCGCCTGTGGCAAAGACCAGCGGACAGGCGTCCACATCCGCGCCAAAGATATCGGCCACCATGATGGAAATCGGCATCCGCAGCGCGCCGCGCTCCAGCGTGTCCATGTAAGAGGCAGGCACACGCTTGCCCCGCATCTGACCGTTCAAGTCACACGCGGCCACGCGGAATGTCGAGGCGCCGGTCAGATCCATGATCCTCGCTTTTTTCGGGGATTTTAACGCGTTGTCAGCGGCTTGAAACGCTTTTTCTCTGCGGGCGCGGTCAGCCTGCGACAGATGCTGCGTGAATGCTGTCAATTGTGGCACCCAGCATGGCGTCGAACTCTGCGTCGGGCTGTTGCGCTGACAGACCTTCGGTGAGCGCCCGCGAAAAGCTGGCGATCATGCCGGTGTTTTGCGCCAGACGCCCGTTCGCCTCGTCCCGGGAATACCCACCGGACAAGGCCACAACCCGCATGACGCCGGGGTGATCGACCAGTGGTTTGTAGTGGTTCGCGCTTTCCGGCAGGGTCAGTTTCAGCATCACCTGTTGACCGGAGGGCAGGGCCTCCAGATGGCGCGCAATCTCATCGCGCAGGAGGTCTTCGGCCTCCGCCTTGTCGGTGATCGAAATAGTGACCTCGGGCTCGATGATCGGAACC
>JBCBWJ010000003.1:0-23287 GCA_039817165.1 Pseudomonadota bacterium
AGTCAATCCACAGGTTTATACAAGTTGCATGCGCGCGCATGACAAAGTTATGACACTCCTGCGAACGGGAGGGACGGACCGAGACCATGAATACAGTATCAAGCTTCAATGCCACCGGCGTTGATGCCCCGGAAATTGACGCGTTGCCGCACTCGATCGAAGCTGAACAACAGCTTCTGGGCGCGATCCTCACCAACAATGACATCTACGACAAAGTGGCGAGCCTGATCGGCCCCACTCATTTCTACGATCCTGTCCATGCCCGAATTTTTGAGGTGGCCTCCGCCCGGATCGGCAAAGGCGCGTTGGCCTCTCCGGTGACATTGAAAACCTTTCTGGAAGAGGACGAAGGACTTAAAGAGCTGGGCGGCGCGGCCTACCTGGTGCGTCTGGCGGGCGCCGCGATCAGTTCATTTGCCGCGCGCGATTACGCGCAGATGATCTATGACATGGCCATCCGTCGCGAATTGATCGGTCTGGGCCGCGATATCTCTGGTCAGGCCGCGCGCGCCGACGTGGATATGGAACCCAACGACCAGATTGTCGACGCCGAAGCCAAGCTTTACGCGCTTTCGGAACAAGGCAAGTCGGAATCCGGATTTCAAAGCTTTCTCAGCGCTGTAACGGACGCTGTTAATGTCGCGAACGCGGCCTTCAAGCGCGAGGGTGGCCTCGCTGGCATTCCCACGCAATTGAACGATCTCGACCGCAAACTGGGCGGGCTGCACAAATCCGACCTGTTGATCCTCGCCGGTCGCCCCTCGATGGGCAAGACCTCGCTGGCCACAAACATTGCCTTCAACATCGCCAAAACCTACCAACGCGGGACCCTGCCAGAGGGCGGCGAAGGCGCGGTGGAAGGCGGCGTCGTGGGCTTTTTCTCTCTTGAAATGAGCGCCGAGCAGCTCGCCGCGCGGGTTCTGTCAGAGGCATCCGAAGTGCCCTCAGAACAGATCCGGCGCGGCGATATGACCGAAGGCGAATTCCGCCGCTTCGTCGAGGCCGCCAAAACCCTGGAGGCCTGCCCGCTCTACATCGATGACACCGCCGCCCTGCCCATCAGCCAGTTGGCCGCCCGCGCGCGCCGCCTCAAACGGACCCAGGGCCTCGACGTGTTGATCGTGGACTACCTGCAGCTTGTTCGCCCCGCGACCGCCAAAGACAGCCGCGTGAACGAGGTGTCCGAGATCACCCAAGGCCTCAAAGCCATTGCCAAAGAGCTCGACATCCCGGTGATCGCGCTCTCGCAGCTGTCGCGCCAGGTGGAAAACCGCGACGACAAACGCCCGCAACTCAGCGATCTGCGCGAATCCGGCTCCATCGAACAGGATGCGGACGTTGTGATGTTCGTCTTCCGAGAGGAATATTACGCAGAACGCGAAAAACCCTCCGACGACCGGCTCGAGGAAATGGCCTCCTGGCAAGAGCGCATGGAACGCTTGCACGGCAAGGCCGAAGTGATCATCGGCAAACAGCGTCACGGCCCAATCGGCTCCGTGGAGCTGAGCTTTGAAGGGCGCTTCACCCGCTTTGGCAACCTCGCCAAACCGTGGCAACAAGGCGACGACCGAGAGTTCTGACCCCGACCCATGCCCACGCGCCGTTCCTTTCTTGCCACAGCCGCCGCATTCGGCGGCCTAGGAGCCCCCGCCATGGCCGCCCTGCCTCGTGACTATTACGTGCCCGCCGAAGAGGCCCCCCATCAGATGACCCTGATGCAATGGCCGGTGGACCCCTACACCTACCGCACCGCGCAAGAACGGCAGGCGGTGCAAACGGTCATCGCCCGCATCGCCAATGCAATCGCCGCGTTTGAACCCGTGGTTATGCTCGCCGATCAGAGCCACCACGCGGCCGCCCAGAAAACCCTGTCCGCCAATGTGACCCTTTGGGACATCCCAACCGACGATCTGTGGTGCCGCGATTCGGGCCCGCTCTTCGCTGTCAATGACGCGGGACAACGTGCAGTGAGCCACATCCGTTTCAACGGCTGGGGCCGCTACCGTTTGCCCAATGACGAACAGATCAGCGCCCGTGTCGCCGCTCATATGGGGCTGCCGCTCTATGACGCCGGTCTCGTCGGAGAGCCCGGCGGCGCAGAGGCCGACGGCCGTGGGCGCGTGATGGCCCATGAAAGCAGCTGGATAAACCCCAACCGCAATCCCGGCCTGTCCAAGGACACGGTGACCAATCGGCTGGCCGCCGCTTACGGGGCGGGTCATGTGATCTGGGGGCCGGGCGTGACAGGCCGCGATGTCACCGATGCACATATCGACGGGTTTGCGCGGTTCACCCCCTCAGGCCGCGTTTCAGGCCGCGTTCTGATGCAGCATGACAGCACCGCACCCGATGACCCCTACAACCGCGCCACAGCCCAGTTGATGCAAACGCTGAAGGCCCAGGACATTGACGTCGAAACAATCCCTTACGCCTTTGACGGGCGGATCAACGAGGTGTGCTACTACGTCAATTACTATGTCTGCAACGGGGCCGTCATCCTATCTGAATTTGGCGATCCCGAACCGGACGCCATAGCCCTCGATGCCGTGCGCCGGCACTATCCGGACCGAGAGGTGGTGACGCTGAATGCCGATCACCTCATCGGTCTTGGCGGCGGCATCCATTGCGCCACCCAACAGGTTCCTGCGGTCTGATCCAGGCACCACCCCGCGCGCGCCCATTCCATCCGGCGTTTCTCCCCTTGACCCCCCACGTGAGCCTGTCAAAACCAATCCATGGGAAGTGCAACGTTAACCGTTGATCTCGGCGCTCTGGTGGCCAATTGGCGCGCGCTGGATCGGATGACAGAGTGTGAGACCGCCGCCGTGGTCAAGGCCGATGCCTATGGGATCGGCGCAGACCGGGCCGGACGGGCCCTGGCACGGGCCGGTGCGCGCACGTTCTGCGTGGCCATCGCCGAAGAAGGCGCGGCCCTGCGCGAAGCGCTCGGCCCCGGCCCTTCGATCCATGTCTTTTCAGGTCATATGCCGGGCGACGCGGACATGATCTCGGACATGAACCTCACGCCGATGATCAATTCCATCGACCAGCTCATCCGCCACGTAGAGGCCCTGCCCGGCCAACCCTTTGGCGTGCAGCTAGACACCGGCATGAACCGCCTCGGCATGGAGCCCGCCGAATGGGCCGCCGTGCGCGATGTGGCCCTGGAACAAAACCCGGTGCTGATCATGAGCCATCTCGCCTGCGCCGACGATCCCGATCATGACATGAACATCCGCCAGCTGGATGCGTTCCGGGACATGACAATGGGCCTCGACGTGCCTTTGTCGCTGGCCAACACGGGCGGGATCCTTCTGGGGCCGAAATACCATTTCAACCTCACGCGCCCCGGCATCGGCACCTATGGCGGCCTGCCCTTTGCAGGGGCGGCCCCGCTCGTGGCCCTGTCGGTTCCGGTGATCCAATGCCGCAGCCTCATCGAGGGGGAAACCGTCGGCTACGGCAATACGTTCACAGCGCAACGAGAGACGCGCATTGCAACGATTTCAGCCGGTTACGCCGATGGGCTCATCCGCGCCATGGGCCCAAACGCGCATGTCTATTTCGAGGATCAGCCCTGTCGCATGGCCGGGCGCGTGTCCATGGATCTGATCTGCGTGGACATCACCGATCTGGGTCACGACCCCAAACATCTCGATCTACTTTGTGCGCATCAGGGTGTCGATACCCTGGCTGATGCGGCAGGCACCATCGGCTATGAAATCCTGACGTCCCTCGGCGCGCGCTACGCCCGTCGCTATATCGGCGCATGAGCTGGGCGCTGAGCCCAGTGGCCGCCCTCGGCGCCATCGTGCTTGGGATCCTGGCGTTCGTAGGCCGCATCGCCATTTTTGCAGGCCAAACGCTCAGTCACTTTATCCGCCCGCCATTCTACCCCAAAGAAATCTTCCAGTCCCTTGTAAACGTGGGGTATTTCAGCCTTCCTGTCGTCGGCCTCACAGCCGTTTTCACCGGCGGCGCATTGGCGCTTCAGATCTATTCGGGCGGGGCGCGCTTCAACGCAGAAGCGGTCGTGCCTCAGATCGTGGCCATCGGCATGGTGCGCGAACTTGGCCCTGTCCTGGTGGGTCTGATGGTGGCCGCGCGCGTCACCTCGTCCATCGCCGCAGAGATCGCGACCATGAAGGTCACAGAACAGGTCGACGCGCTGGTCACCCTGTCGACCCATCCCATGAAATACCTCACCGTACCGCGCGTTCTGGCGGGGCTGATCATGGTGCCGGTGCTGGTGGGCGTGGGCGATATCATCGGCGTCATGGGCGGGTATCTGGTCGCCACCAAATCGCTTGGGTTCAATGAGGCCGCCTACCTCACAAACACCGTGAATTTCATCGAGGCACGCGATGTCATCTCGTCGCTCGCCAAGGGGGCCGCCTTCGGGTTCATCGCCACGCTCTTGGGCTGTTACTATGGCATGAACACGGGCCGCGGGGCACAAGGCGTGGGTCAGGCGACAAAATCAGCGGTGGAGGCCGCAGCCGTTCTCATCCTCGCCGCCAACTTCATCCTCACCAGCATTTTCTTTTCAATATGATAGAGTTACAGGGCGTTCATAAAGCATTCGGCTCCAACCGCGTCCTGCGCGGGGTGGACCTCACCATCCCGAAATCGACCTCCATGGTGATCATCGGCGGCTCCGGCACCGGCAAATCCGTGGCCCTCAAATGCGTGCTGGGTCTCGTGCAGCCTGACACCGGCCTGATCACCCTCGACGGGCAGGATGTAACGAAAGGCGACCGCGATGCCTTCCTCGCCCGCTTTGGCATGTTGTTTCAAGGCGGCGCCCTCTTTGATTCGCTCCCCGTCTGGCAGAATGTCGCGTTTCGCCTGCTGCGCGGATCCCTCAAACGGCCCAAGGACGAGGCCCGCGAGATCGCCATCGAAAAGCTGCGTCGCGTCGGCCTGACCCCCGAACAGGCCGACAAGTTCCCGGCCGAGCTCTCGGGTGGCATGCAAAAACGCGTGGGCCTCGCCCGCGCCATCGCCGCCGAACCAGAGGTGATCTTTTTCGACGAACCCACAACCGGCCTCGATCCCATAATGTCCGGCGTGATCAACGACTTGATCCGCGAAATTGTCACGGAAATGGGGGCGACCGCGATGACGATCACCCACGATATGACCTCCGTGCGCGCCATCGCCGACAACGTGGCGATGCTTCATGGCGGGGTGATCCAATGGACCGGCCCGGTGGGCGATATGGACCAATCCGGCGATCCTTACTTGGATCAGTTCATCTCTGGCCGCGCCGAGGGGCCGATTGAGGCGGTGCGCTGATGGCCAAACTCACCCGCTTTTTATGTTCCGCCTGCGGGGCGACCCACGCCAAGTGGTCGGGTCAATGCGACGCCTGCGGGGCCTGGAACACCATCTCGGAAGAGGCCCCGCTGTCCACCGGCCCGGGCAAAGCGGCCCTGGGTGGCAAACGCGGCGCATCAATCGGCTTGTCTGATCTGTCGACAGAAGAAGCGCCGCCCCCACGCACCGGTTGCGGGATCGAAGAGTTTAACCGCGTCCTCGGCGGTGGTCTTGTGCCCGCCTCGGCCACGCTGGTGGGCGGTGATCCGGGCATCGGCAAATCCACATTGCTGCTGCAAGCCGCTGCAAGTTTCGCCTCCAAAGGCATGAAAACGCTTTATATATCGGGCGAAGAGGCCTCTGCCCAAATCCGCATGCGCGCCGCCCGACTGGGGTTGCAAAACGCACCGGTCAAGCTCGCCACCGCCACCTCCATGCGCGACATCCTGACAACGCTCGAGGCCGAAAACCCCGGCCTTGTGATCATCGATTCCATTCAAACCATGTGGGCCGACACCGTCGACAGCGCGCCCGGCTCCGTCAGCCAAGTGCGCACCACCTGCCACGAGCTGACCACCTTTGCCAAACGCAAGGGCACGGCGGTGATCCTTGTGGGCCACGTCACCAAGGACGGCCAGATCGCAGGCCCCCGCGTGGTCGAACACATGGTCGATACGGTGCTCTATTTCGAAGGCGAACGCGGCCATCAGTTCCGCATCCTGCGCTCCGTCAAAAACCGCTTTGGCCCGGCAGATGAAATCGGCGTGTTCGAAATGACCGGCCAAGGCCTGGCAGAGGTCACAAACCCCTCAGAGCTGTTCCTCGCCGGGCGCGGCAGCCCCTCCCCGGGATCGGTCGTGTTTGCAGGCATCGAAGGCACGCGCCCACTGCTGGTGGAACTCCAGGCCTTGGTCTCCCCCACGCCCCATAGCCAACCCCGCCGCGCCGTCGTCGGCTGGGATGGCGCGCGTCTGGCGATGATCCTGGCCGTGCTCGAGGCGCGCTGCGGGATTCCCTTTGCCGGGCTTGATGTCTATCTGAACGTCGCAGGCGGCATCAAGATCAGCGAACCCGCCGCAGACCTCGCCGTGGCCGCCGCCCTGCTCAGCGCGCGAGAGGACACCAGCCTGCCCAAAGACACCGCCGTTTTCGGTGAGATCGGCCTGTCCGGTGCGTTACGCCCGGTGTCACAAACCGAAAACAGGTTGAAAGAAGCGCAAAAACTTGGTTTTACATCCGCCATTGTGCCAAAGGGCGGAAAGCCCATCGGCGCGTCCGGAATGAAGATCCAGGCATTCGGCGACCTGAGCCAATGCGTGGGTGACATTTTCGGAGCGGGCTAAGAGGCACTGGGGAAAAAAGGGAGCGGGCCGCGCATGGAAGGCTTCACCATCATTGACGGCGTTGTGGCGCTCGTCATCGTGCTGTCAGGGCTTTTGGCCTACTCGCGCGGCTTCGTGCGTGAGGCATTGGCCATTGCAGGCTGGGTCGTGGCCGCGATCGTCGCTTTCATGTTTGCCCCACAGGTTCAGCCGCTCATCAAGGAAATCCCCTATGTGGGTGACTTCATCGCCGAAAGCTGTGATCTGGGCATGATCGGCGCGTTTTTTGCCGTGCTGGCGCTTGGCCTTATCGTGGCATCCCTCATCACGCCGCTCTTTTCCTCTGCGATCCAGCGGTCTTTTCTGGGCGGCATTGATCAGGGGCTGGGTTTTCTCTTTGGCATCGCGCGGGGCATTCTCCTCGTGGCTGTGGCGTATTTCGTCTACGAAACAGTGGTGAGCGCGCAGGACATCGCCGTGATCGACGACAGCCGTTCTGCACGCATCTTCGCAAGTCTCACCGGCAGCGTCGAAAATCAGGATCCCGAAGCCGCCGTAGGCTGGGTCCAGGGCAAGGTCGATCAGCTTTTGGGCGCCTGCGACGCACCCTGAGCGGTTGATTCCCGCGCACGCAACACCCCACAACAGGCGTCGTTTCGCCAACCCGGCCACGAAACCCTGAATTCGCTTTGGTCGAAGGATGAGCTTTGTCACGCTCACGGCGTGTATGTGCCCAACTAAAGCCACCTTCGCTTGTTCTCTAGACCACACGCTAGTGTTGAAAGGGTTTACCAATGGTAGCCAGAAGCTTCTTTGCGTTCGACAATGACGCGCTGACTGTCACGTCAAGCTCCAGCGGCGGGCTCGTGGGCAATGGGATAATCAACAACTCGAACACGCCTAACGGCACCGTGTTCGAGTACAGCGCCGGCCTTGGGACAACGGTCACAATCGATGACGAGGCTGGCGGTTCCGAAACCTTCAACGATGGCCTTCCCGGCGGGCATACTGTGCTGGATGGCGGCGGTATTGTTAGCAATGACACGGGCGTCGAGTCAGAATCACTGATCTTCATTCAGGCCCTCGATGAGTTCGGCAACACCGTGGGCCCTCAGATCACGATTTACGTCTTCTCGCAAAACGGCGACTTCAGCGATGTCTGGGGCTTTGCCTCCAGCGCACCGCTGCAAGACGGGGTATCTTATGAAAAGGTGGGCGGCATCAACGCCGGTGCCTCGAACTACGATGACTACATCACCTGTTTTGGCCCTGGCACGAAGATCCTGACCGACAAGGGCAAGCGCGTGGTCGAGGACCTTGAGGTCGGCGATTTGGTCTGGACCCAGCATCACCAGATGCAGCCCATCCGCTGGATCGGACGCACCACTGTCGAAGCAAAAGGCGCTTTTGCCCCGATCGTCTTCGCCCCCGGTGCTTTGGAAAATGACAAGGAACTCGTGGTTTCCCCCGAACATCGGATGTGCCTGCGCGTGCCGTCGGTCGAACTGCTCTTTGGCACCCAAGAGGTCTTGGTTGCGGCCAAGCACCTGACCGACTTGCCGGGCGTGTCTGTGCGCGAAAGCGACATGATCACCTACACCCATTTCATGTTCGACCAGCATGAGATCATACACGCCAATGGCCAGTTGTCAGAAAGCTTTTTCTTCTCCGAGCTTTCGCTGCGCGGTCTGAACCCGGCGCAAGCGGCAGAACTCTGGACGCTGTTTCCTGACCTGTCTCACGACGCGACGGGGTTCGGACCGACCGCCGCGATGGTGCTCAAGGCAAAAGAAGCCAGCGTGCTCGCCTATCTCTACCAAAAGCACGCCGCCTGACGCCCAGCTTACGGGCGCGTTAATCACAGTTAAGAAATACCCATGCCGTAGCGTCATGAATCCGTGACATGGACAGCATGACCCCCTATGTAGGCGATCATTAGCCTTTCTCGGAATCGGAGCTGCCCCTTGTCCAGAGATACGCCAGCCGACACCCCTTTTGTCGAGTTCTCTGATGAGGACGACAAGATCAGAGAGGAGTGCGGCCTCTTCGGCGTCATCGGCCTGTCCGATGCAGCGAATTTCGTAGCCCTTGGCCTTCACGCCCTTCAACATCGTGGACAAGAGGCTGGCGGCATCGTCACTCACGATCCCAAGAACGGTTTCAATTCCGTGCGCCGCTTTGGCTACGTGCGCGACAACTTTACCTCGTCCGAGACCATAGCGATGCTGCCCGGCTCCATCGGAGTGGGCCATGTGCGCTACTCCACGGCAGGCTCCAAAGGCAACACCGCGATCCGCGACGTGCAGCCCTTCTTCGGAGAGTTCTCCATGGGCGGCGCGGCGATTGCCCATAACGGCAATCTGACCAACGCCAATTCCCTGCGTCGCGATCTGATCCAACGCGGCTCGATCTTTCAAAGCTCGTCCGACAGCGAATGCATCATCCACCTGATGGCCCGCTCCATGGGCCGCACGATCCCCGACCGGATGAAAGAGGCGCTGCGCCAGGTTGAAGGCGCGTTTTCCGTGGTGGCCATGACGCGCCACAAACTCATCGGGGTGCGCGACCCGCTGGGCATCCGCCCGCTCGTGCTGGGCAAGTTTGGGGACGCCTCCGTACTGGCCTCAGAAACCTGCGCGCTGGATATCATCGGTGCCGATTTCATCCGAGAGATCGAACCCGGCGAGATGGTCGTGATCAACGAAGATCAGACCATCGACAGCTACCGACCGTTCGAGCCCGTGCGCCCGCAACCCTGCATCTTCGAATACGTGTATTTCAGCCGCCCCGATTCCGTTCTGGGCGGCAAATCCGTCTATGAGGTGCGCCGCAACATCGGCAAGGAACTGGCCCGCGAAGCGCCGGTGGACGCCGACATGGTCTGCCCCATTCCCGACAGCGGCACACCTGCGGCCATCGGCTACAGCCAGGAAAGCGGCATACCCTTCGAGATGGGCATCATACGCAATTCCTACGTGGGCCGCACTTTCATCGAACCCACAGAGCAAATCCGCAACATCGGCGTGCGCCTGAAACTCAACGTGAACCGCGCGCTCATGAAGGGCAAACGCGTGATCCTGGTCGATGACAGCGTGGTCCGCGGGACAACCTCCCGCAAGATCAAGGACATGATCCTTGAGGCCGGTGCCGCCGAGGTGCATTTCCGCATCGCCAGCCCGCCCACGACCTGGCCCTGTTTCTTTGGCGTGGACATGCCCACGCGCAAGGAATTGCTCGCCGCCAACATGACGGAAGCGGAAATGCAGGAATACATCGGCGTGGATTCTCTGCGGTTCGTGTCGATAGACGGCCTCTATCGCGCCGTGGGCGTGCCAGAAGGGCGTGATCCCAAGGCCCCCGCCTATTACGACGCGGTTTTCACAGGCGACTACCCGATTGAGCCGAAAGACATGCTTGAACAAGGCTTTGAGCTGAAGGCCGCCGAGTAACACCGCGACAAACCGCTGTTCGGGGCGCGCATTCTTCAAAAGAATGCGGCCGAAATCTTTCTAAGATTTCGCGCCCCAAGGCGGAAAGCCGCGCACCCTCTCCTCGGGCTCTTTCCCTTTTCTGCGGCGCAGCATATGTCAGCCCTCCTGCCAAAGCTGAGCCCCTGATTATGACCCAAAAAGACGACACGACCCCCCTGACGTTCCTCACATATCTCTCCGCCACCGAACGCGGCGTGTTGCCTTTGGAACGGCCAACCCTTTTGGGAACCTTCTCAGGCCCCGATGGCATCAAAGCCCTTGTGCGGCTTCCCTCCGGAGACATCCGAGACATGCGACGCAACGATTTTCTCGGGCAAGCAAAGGTGCTGGCCGTAAGAGAGGGCCAACTGGATCTCGGCCTTTTGGGCGAGGTTCATCGCCTCACAATACCGGGTGCTGCATAAAAAACGCCGCCCCGAAGCCGGAGCGGCGTCAAAACTACATGTGGCGTGTTCAGCCCCGGCGCGCTTTCACCAGCTGCCAGCCGCCTGCCACGATCATCGCGGCAATCACAGCCTTGATCACATCCCCCACCAAGAAGGGTGCCATCCAACCCGCCCAAAGCTCAGGCATGGTCTTGCCCAACGCTGCCGCCGGCCACGCGAGGCCAGGCACGTACAAAAGGACGGACACGATCACGCCCACGATCAGCGTTACCGCGATGTTCTTCGTCAACCCCTTGTCCGCGGCCAACCCGGCCAACCACGCCATGCCGACAAAGCCATAGAGGAAACCTGCCGTGGGCCCATAAAGCGACGGCAAGGAGCCACCGTTGGAGAAGACCGGCAAGCCCATCGCCCCGTAAGCCAGATAGGCGATCAGCGTCGCCGCCGCGAGCCGAGAGCCATACGTGAACCCGATGATCAGCACCGCCAGACCCTGCAACGACATCGGCACAGGCCAACCCACGCTCAACTGCGCCACGATGGCCAGCGCGCTGGAGCCCACCAACACCAATCCGATTTTCTTTACGATCCCGTCATGGCCGATCAGGGCCTTGCTCAATACCATGTCGCTCATTGCGATCCCCTCGTTTTACCGTGTTTGCCCGTCTTTTTGGGCGCTTGAGGGGGAGAGTCAAGAGAATGCGCTTGATTTCCCGGATGCGGAGTGAAATGCCGTGCTCCCATGACAGAGAAGCTGGCATTGATCACAGGCGCTTCCCGTGGCCTCGGCGCGGCATGTGCCGAAGCGCTTGCGCCGGAGCACCACATCGTCGCAGTCGGCCGAACAACGGGTGCTTTGGAAGAGATTGACGACCTGATCCAGGCCAAAGAGGGCGCGGCCACACTCGCGCCCATGGACATCACCGAACCCGCCGCCATGGCGCAGCTGTGCCGCTCCATCTTTGACCGTTGGGGCAAAGTCGATCTGTGGCTGCACACCGCCATTAACGCAGCTCCCCTAGCCCCGGTAAATCACATAGATCCCAAAGACTTCGCCCGCTCAATGAAGGTAAATGTGGAGGCCACTTCGCGGCTCATCAGCTATGTCTCGCCCCTTCTGGGTCTGACCGGCACGGCGGTGTTTTTCGACGACCCTGACGCCCACGGCAAGTTCTTCGGGGCCTACGGGGCCTCCAAAGCCGCGCAAATGACGCTTGCGCGCAGTTGGCAGGCGGAAACAGTCAAGACAGGGCCGCATGTGCACATCCTGACCCCACACCCGATGCCCACGGCAACCCGCGCGCGCTTTTTCCCCGGCGAGGATCGCGCCGCTCTCGTGCCGCCGCGCGACGAGGCCCAAAGGCTCCTGACCGAGTTGCAAAGCGCGCGAAATCTTTAAAAGATTTCGACCCGAATTCTTTTAAAGAATTCGGCCTCTTATCAATCAAAGGTCATGCAAAAAGAAAAACGGGGGGCCGAAGCCCCCCGAAAAAGTTTCGCCACT
Organism: Pseudomonadota bacterium; assembly: GCA_039817165.1. Classification (GTDB taxonomy): domain Bacteria; phylum Pseudomonadota; class Alphaproteobacteria; order Rhodobacterales; family Rhodobacteraceae; genus Roseovarius. The sequence continues at coordinate 12,023 of JBCBWJ010000003.1, forward strand.
CAAGCTCTGTTTCTATACCGCCCGGTTTCTGCCTGCGGCCTGAGCGCCGTCAGGGGGCGAGCGCACCCGCCCCGTGTCTCTTCAATTCGTCGGGGTCCGGACCTGTTGGGAAGCCCTGGAACCCCTACGCATCCCCCGAAGGACGCGATCTCTGTCAGTCTCCGATCAATGAGGTCCCACAACCGGGCCCCATCTATCGGATTGCGTGTCAGCTACACCCGCTGGTCGCCCCGCAGGTGTTGCACTTCATGCACGTGCCGTTGCGCACCAGCGTGTAATTGCCACATTCGCCGCAGGCCTCGCCCTCATAGCCTTGCATCTTTGCCTTGGCAGAGGCCGTCATGCCCATCACGGGTGCCGCCGTTGTCGCAGCCGTTTCCGGCACCAGCGTCTGAAGCGCGCCCACCGGATCTGCAGAGGCGCTCAGCGCTGTCGCCCCCATGGAGGCCCCTCCATTCAACACCACCAATTCTTGCGGCAAACGCTTGCGCAAATACCCGGTCGAGCTGATTTGTTTCAGCACTTCCAAAGACTTGTTGGCTGCGTCCTCACTCATCTCAGAGACATTCGCCACGCCCTCTTCCTCGCCACGACCCAGGTCGTCAAAGGACGTGCCTTCCGGTTTCACATGGGCCAGATCTGTCCGGTCGAGATAGCTCACCGCCAATTCGCGGAAAATGTAGTCGAGGATCGAGGTCGCATTGCGGATCGAGTCATTGCCCTGCACCATGCCCGACGGCTCGAACTTGGTGAAGGTGAAGGCATCGACGAACTCTTCAAGCGGCACACCGTATTGCAGACCAACCGACACCGCGATGGCGAAGTTGTTCATCATCGCACGGAAGCCAGCGCCTTCCTTGTGCATGTCGATGAAGATTTCACCCAGTGACCCATCCGTGTATTCACCTGTCCGAAGATACACTTTATGTCCGCCAACCATGGCTTTCTGGGTGTATCCCTTGCGTCGGTCGGGCATCTTCTCCCGATGCGTCTTGGCGATCTCCTTGATGATCACCTTCTCGACGATCTTCTCTGCCAGCACTTCCGCCTTCTGCTGCGGCGTACCGGTTTCCAGCACCTCTGCCGCCTCGTCATCGTCCTCGACGAGCGCTGCCGCCAAAGGTTGGCTGAGCTTGGAACCGTCACGATAAAGCGCGTTGGCCTTCACACCCAGCGACCAGCTCTTCTCATAGGCCTTCTGACAATCTTCAATGCTCGCGTCGTTGGGCATGTTGATCGTCTTGGAAATCGCCCCCGAGATGAAGCTCTGCGCCGCCGCCATCATGGTGATGTGACTGTCGACGCTTAGGAACCGCTTGCCCTTCTTACCGCACGGATTGGCACAATCGAACACGACATAGTGCTCTTCCTTGAGATGCGGCGCGCCTTCCAGCGTCATCGTCCCGCACACATGGTCATTTGCGGCCTCAATATCGGCCTTCGAATAGCCAAGATGCGCCAGCATATCGAAGGTCGGATCGTTCAGCTTCGCCGCCGGGATGCCCAGCACACCGGTGCAAAACTCTTCGCCCAGCGTCCACTGGTTGAACACGAACCGGATATCAAAGGCGGAGCCAACCGCATTGTCCACTTTCTCAAGCTCAGCCGGGCCAAAGCCATGCCCTGCCAGAGACGTGTGGTTGATGCCGGGCGCATTGCCGATGGTGCCGTGACCCACCGCGTAGCTGACGATCTCTTCGATATGCGCGGAGCCGTAGCCCAGCGTCTCAAGAGCCGCCGGCACCGACTGGTTGATGATCTTGAAGTAGCCGCCACCGGCCAGCTTTTTGAACTTCACCAGAGCAAAATCCGGCTCGATCCCCGTCGTGTCACAATCCATGACCAGACCGATCGTGCCCGTGGGCGCGATCACCGTGGCCTGCGCATTGCGGTAGCCATGGGCCTCACCCAATTTCAACGCTTCATCCCAGCTGGCCATCGCCAGCTCAATGAGCCGCGCATCCGGGCAATTGGCATGATCAAGCGGCACCGGCGCGGTCGACAGCGCCTCATACCCTTCCGTCGCACCGTAAGCCGCCGTGCGGTGGTTGCGAATGACACGCAGCATGTGATCGCTGTTTCTGGCGTAGGCCGGGAAGGCCCCCAATTCACCCGCGATCTCTGCCGAAGTGGCGTAAGCCACGCCCGTCATCACCGCCGTCAGCGCCCCACAGAGCGAGCGCCCCTCATCGGAGTCGTAGCCGTAGCCCATGTTCATCAGCAACCCGCCGATATTGGCATAGCCAAGACCCAATGTGCGGGTATCGTAGCTGTTTTGCGCAATCTCCTTGGAGGGGAACTGCGCCATCAGCACGGAAATCTCCAGGGTCAGGGTCCATAGCCGCGTGGCGTGCACGTAATCCTGTGCTGCGAACTGGCCGTCCTCGTAAAAGGTCAGCAAGTTCATAGACGCCAAGTTGCACGCCGTATCATCGAGGAACATGTATTCCGAACAAGGGTTTGACCCGCGAATTTCACCCTCTTCCGGGCAGGTGTGCCAGGAATTGATCGTGTCGTGGAACTGGATGCCTGGATCGGCACAGGCCCAGGCCGCATGCCCCACATCTTCCCACAAATCGCGCGCCTTGATCGTTTTGGCGACGGATCCATCCGTGCGGTTGATCAGCGCCCAATCCTCATCCTTCTCCACGGCCTTCAAGAACGCATCAGTGACGCGGATCGAGTTGTTGGAGTTTTGCCCGGAAACAGAAGCATAAGCCTCGCTGTCCCAATCGGTGTCATAGGTCGGAAACTCAATGTTGTCATAGCCTTGGCGCGCATAATCCAGCACCCGCTTGACATAGGTTTCCGGGATCGACACCGATTTCGCCGCGCGGATCGCAGATTTCACGCCCGGGTTCTTGGCCGGATCGACCGCATCCTCGGGGCTGCCGTCCCAATCACGGATCGCTGCGAAAATGTCGTTCAGTTTGGCCTCGTGCATTTTGGACCCGGCGACAATAGAGGCAACTTTCTGCTCCTCTTTCACCTTCCAGCCCACAAATTCCTGAATGTCGGGGTGGTCGGCGTCGCAAATGACCATTTTGGCCGCGCGCCGCGTGGTACCACCGGATTTGATGGCACCCGCCGCCCGATCCCCGATCTTGAGGAAGCCCATCAACCCGCTGGACTTGCCACCGCCTGAAAGGGCTTCCCCGTCGGCACGCAGGGAGGAGAAGTTCGTGCCGGTCCCGGACCCGTACTTAAAGAGCCGGGCTTCGCGCACCCACAGGTCCATGATCCCACCGTCGCCCACCAGATCATCTGCGACGGATTGGATAAAGCACGCATGAGGTTGCGGGTGCTCGTAGGCGGAGGCCGATTTGGTCAGCTCACCGCTTTCAAAATCCACGTAGTAGTGCCCCTGGCTGGGGCCATCGATACCATAAGCCCAATGCAGCCCGGTGTTGAACCACTGAGGCGAGTTCGGCGCGGCCATCTGACGGGCCAGCATGAAGCGCATCTCGTCAAAATAGGCGCGAGCGTCTTCCTCGGTCGAGAAATAGCCGCCCTTCCAGCCCCAATAGGTCCATGCACCTGCCAAACGGTCAAACACCTGCTTGGAGGATGTCTCGCCGGTGGTCTCGGTCGTCTTGCTGGCCGGAGCGGAGCGCCACAGGAACTCGGGTACGCCGCTTTCCTTGACCTTTTTGAGCTTCACCGGAACGCCGGCTTTGCGAAAATACTTCTGTGCGATCACGTCGCTGGCCACTTGGCTCCAGCTTGTGGGCACCTCGACATTGTCGAGCTTGAATACAATGGTGCCATCCGGATTCCGGATCTCCGAACTGGTCGTGATGAACTCCAGTTCGGAATAAGCGTCCTGGCCTGCCTTCGTGAATTTTCTTTCAATTTTCATCTGCTGAGCCCCGTGTTTCAGCTATTAAACATTGAGTTCGACACAGCCGTCCGAACCCTCCCTCAAGTCGGGCAAATACCATCGACACTGCCTCCGCCGCGTGTTCCCAAGCGGAAGCGATCATGTCTTTCCTCAGTAAACTAACGTTACTTGGGGATGACCCTGCCTAGTCGGCCGTCGCCACTATATGTTGTGGTGTTCCGACCGTGACCTACAAAGTGGCGTATAGACCCATACACGGTCAACGGTTTTATTTTCGGCTTTGCGCGAAAAAACCGTTGACGTCGGCGTGATGGACTGACCCGCCACACAGCGCGGTGATTCATGGAATTGTTACAATCACCGCGGGCCAAATCAGTAAAAACTAAAACTTTGTTAAAACCGGCTGGTTTATGCCGATTTGCTGATACAGGATCCGATCAACTCTCCACATATCCCCAACCGCTTCACCCCCTTGCCGCTGCGTCAGCGTCGGGTGAAAAAAATGTTTTGGACGGGTTAGGGGGCGTCACGGTCCGCGGAATGTTGCAAGCAGACCACGACCGGATGTGCAGATGCCCGCGCAAGGCGGGCACACTGTCAGATGTGTTGGAAACTATCAGATGTGTTGGAAATGGTCGGGGCGGCGAGATTCGAACTCACGACCCCCTGTACCCAAAACAGGTGCGCTACCAGACTGCGCCACGCCCCGGACCGTGCGCCTCCCTACCGGGGTTTGCAGGCAATGAAAAGACCTAACAGGGCCAGGCAGCCGCGTCTTGTTCAATACCGGGATGGCGCAGCTGATCTCCCGGCTCAATTCCGAACCGCGCAGCGACCCCGCCATTGACCTCAAGCACATATTGTATGTCACGCCCGCCATTGATCAGACGCTCCGACAAAGGTTCGGCATTCACGTGCACCGTCTGCACCGTGCCTGTCTTATCCGCGAAAATCATATCCAGTGGGATCAGCGTGTTCTTCATCCAGAACCGCGCCACCTGAGGTCGATCATAAATGAAAAGCATGCCCGCGCTCTGCGCCATGGTCTCCACGAACATCAAACCCTGGCTGCGTTCCTCATCGTCATCGGCCACCGCCACGGAAAACTGCGCCTGTCCCCACGCGCCTTTGACCTGCACGGCATCATCGCGACACTCGGCCGCCAGAACGCCCGGCAAGGCCCCCAGAACAGCCGCCAGCAAAAATGTCAGTTGTCGTCCCCGACCGCGCTTTCCCATCCGCACACCTCTGTTGCCATGCGGCCACGCTTACCTTCTATGACCCGAATGGCAAGGGCTTCTCCGGATTGCAGATCGGCCATCCCGGACCGACGCAACACCTCGACATGGATGAACACATCTTCATTGCGCCCGAACGTATTGGCAAATCCGAACCCTTTGCCTTTGTCGAACCACTTGACCCGCGCGGGTTCCAACGGGGCGTCGCGCAACGTCTCAAGGTCGACATGATCTATATCCGCCAGCTCTGCCATCGCCAGCCCTTCGGGCGGCTCAATGGCGAACACCTCGGTTGCCTGAATCCCGCGTTGCGTGTGCTGCACTTCGAGATCGATGCCAGCGTTGTCCGCAACGGAACTCTGCCCGAAGTTACGCAATACATTGGCATGCAAAAGAATGTCCGGGCCGTCTTCGTCCACGACCACAAAACCGAACCCTTTTACAGGATCAAACCATTTCACACGACCATAAACGCGTTGTCCTTGGCCTTTTTCTTCTGTCACAAACGGCATTCCCATTCACATCGCCCCTCGCCGCATTAGACCCTGTTAACATTTTAGTAGCAAGAAAAAACAATACGTTTTCAGGGCTTTGCATTCTGCGTAACGTGAATTCTACGGGTTTAGGCGAGATATTTCCCATTTGTTTTCAACTGCTTTCCGGCGCCAGACGAAACGATCGTGCAAGCGATGTGCGCCATCGGCCCAAAACTCGATCTCAACCGGTTCAATCCGAAACCCGCCCCAAAAAGGCGGGCGAGATGGATTCGGTCCCTTGGTCGCGGTGATTTTCGCCACCTCCGCCATCAGTTCGGCGCGCGACCCCAAAGGTTGTGATTGCTTCGAGGCCCACGCACCCAATCGGCTTTTAAGCGACCGAGTTGCATAATACTCATCCGCCTCCGGCCCGTCCTCTCGAATAACAGCGCCCCGAACACGCAATTGCCGCCGCAGAGACTTCCAGTGCAGGACACAGGCCGCCTTTCCGGTCGCGGCCAGTTCCTCACCCTTCTTGGACTCGTAATTGGTGAAAAACCAAAACCCATCGTCGGTGATGCCTTTCAGCAAAACCATACGCGCATTGGGCAAACCGTCTGCGTCTACGGTCGATAGCGCCATAGCGTTGGGATCGTTGATCTCGGAGTCTTCGGCGGCCTCCAACCAGGTGCGCGCAATCTCAAAAGGATCGTCTCCCGCGAAAATCCCGTCTCTTTTCACGTTTTCACTCATGTCACCGTCGTCTTGCTGCGTTTCTTTGTAAAACATTGACCTAGGACAACCCCACGGGTGCGGCAAGTTGCGTTGACGGCTTGCATAGCAGCTTTGACAGAATTGCACCCCCTCCCCCCAAAGCCTTGAAGCGCCAAGACCGATTGTCTAAAGGAGGGCGATATTTCGGATGGGTCGAGGGTGGAACATGTCGAACGGATTGATGGCGGGCAAGCGTGGGCTCATCATGGGGCTTGCCAATGACAAGTCCATCGCGTGGGGCATTGCGAAGGCCTGCCGGGATGAAGGCGCGGACCTGGCCTTCTCCTACGTGGGCGACGCTTTCCGCAAGCGGGTCGAACCTTTGGCCGAACAACTCGGCGTCACTCAACTCTTTGATTGCGACGTCAGCGACGGTGCGTCCGTAGACGCCTGTTTCAACGCGATTGAACAGGAATGGGGCAAAATCGATTTTCTCGTTCACGCCATTGGGTTCTCTGACAAGACCGAACTGCGAGGGCGGTACGTCGACACCAGCCGCGATAACTTCGTAAATACCATGGACGTGTCTGTCTATTCCTTCACCGCCGTCGCACAGCGCGCCGAAAAGATCATGCTCGATGGCGGCGCGCTTCTGACCCTCACCTATTATGGCGCCGAACAGGTCATCCCCAATTACAACGTAATGGGCGTGGCCAAGGCCGCATTGGAGGCCTCCGTGATGTACCTGGCCGAGGATCTGGGCAAGAAAAACATCCGCGTGAACGCCATTTCCGCTGGTCCAATCAAGACACTTGCCGCCAATGGCATCAGCGATTTCCGCTACATTCTGAAATGGAATGAACTGAACTCGCCCCTGCGGCGCAATGTGACAATCGAGGATGTGGGCAACTCCGCACTCTTCCTTCTGTCTGATCTCGGCAGCGGCACGACCGGCGAGGTGCTCCACGTCGATGCGGGCTATCACGTGGTCGGCATGAAGGCCGTGGATGCCCCCGACATCGAAAAGAGCTGACCGGTGGAGCTGGCGCATCTGATTGCGTTCAACCTCGCCCTTCTGGCGGCCATCGCGAGCCCCGGGCCGTCGCTTCTTTACCTGATCAAGACCACGCTCACCAATGGACGTGCCGCAGGCATCGCCGCCGGTGCGGGTCTCGCCACGATGGCCGCAATCTGGACCTTGGCGGCGCTTCTGGGCCTCGACGGCATCTTCACGCTTTTCCCTTGGGCCTACACGGGCCTTAAAATCGCGGGCGCGGCCTACCTGATCTGGATCGCGATCCAGACCTGGCGGCACGCCTCCACCCCCGTCACAGAAAACGGCGCCACAGCCTCGCGCAGCCGCGCCTACATCGCCGGGCTGATGATCAATCTGGCCAATCCAAAGTCGGTGTTTTTCGCTGCCGCCGTGATCGTCGTGATCTTTCCTGCCGATCTGAGCGGCGCGGACAAATTTATCATATTCCTCAACCACCTGACCGTCGAACTTATAGTTCAACCCACGCTGGCCATCCTGCTCTCGACCGGTGTGATCCGCGCGCGCTATCTCGCCGCCAAACCCATCATCGACCGCATGACCGCCGCCATTCTGGGCGCGCTCGGCCTACGCCTGCTCTTCGCCCGATAGGAGACGCCCATGACCCCCGACCAGCTCCCCCATGAAAAAGGCTTCCACGTCAGTTGGGACCAGCTGCACCGCGACGCCCGTGCACTGGCCTGGCGGCTGCAGGGTGAAACGCCAGAGGACGGATGGCGCGCCGTGGTGGCGATCACCCGGGGCGGCATGGCGCCTGCCATGATCGTCGCGCGAGAGCTGGACATCCGCACGGTCGATACGATCTCGGTCAAATCCTACGACCACCAAACCCAATCAGAGCCCGTGGTGATCAAATCCCCCGATCTCAGCATCGTGGGCGACGGCACGGGCGTGCTCATCGTCGACGATCTGGTCGACACGGGCCGCACCCTTGATGTGGTCTGCGATCTGCTGCCCAAGGCCCATGTGGCAACCGTCTATGCCAAACCCGCAGGCGGCGACCGCGTGCACACCTTCGTCACAGAGGTCAGCCAGGACACATGGATTTTCTTCCCCTGGGATCTCGCCCTGCAATATGTTGAACCCTACCGAGGCACATGATGACCGCGCTGTCCCGCACCAATCAGACCTTCGCCCCGCCCGTTATGGCCGCGCGCCGCTGGCTTGACGGCGTCACCTTCCCCGAGGGGCGTCCCCTGATCAATGTGAGCCAGGCCGCCCCCGCCGATCCGCCGCCCGAACCCCTGCGCCGCGTGATCGCCGAGGCCGCTCTCAACACGCCCGAGGCGCATCTTTACGGTCCTGTCCTCGGCCTGCCCGAGTTGCGCGCGGAAATCGCCGCGCAATGGCAGACGGCCTATGGCGGCGCGATCAGCGACACTCAGGTTGCCATCACCTCCGGCTGCAATCAGGCCTTTTGTGGTGCGATGGCCGCACTCTGCTCTGATCAAGATGAGGTTATCCTGCCAACCCCCTGGTATTTCAATCATAAAATGTGGTTGGACATGTCTGGCATCACCACCGTGCCCCTGGCCACAAGCACCGATCTTTTGCCTGACCCCGAAAAGGCCGCGACCCTCATCACAGAGCGCACCCGCGCCATCGTTCTGGTGTCGCCCAACAATCCCGGCGGGCTGGAATACCCCGCTGACCTGGTCATGGCCTTCTACCGTCTCGCCCAATCGCGCGGCATCACGCTCATCATCGACGAAACCTACCGCGATTTCGACGCCCGCACCGGCGCGCCGCACGCGCTCTTTGACGATCCCGACTGGCCGCAGACCCTCGTTCATCTGTATTCGTTCTCCAAGGCGTTCCGCCTCACCGGCCACCGCGTCGGCGCGATCATCGCCGATGCGACCCTGCTGATGGAGGTGGAAAAGTTCCTCGACACCGTCGCCATCTGCCCCAACCAACTGGGCCAGATCGCGGCCCTGTGGGGCCTGCAAAACATGACCCAATGGTGCGCGGGCGAACGCGCCGAAATCCTCGACCGGCGCGCCGCGATTGACGAACACTGGCCGATGATGGCCGCCCAAGGCTGGCAGCTTCAGGGCCTCGGCGCCTTTTTCGCCTATGTCAGCCACCCGTTTGAGATGTCGTCGGCCGATCTGGCCCCCACTTTGGTGCGCGAGGCCGGTGTCCTATTGCTCCCCGGCACGATGTTCTATCCCGAAGGCGACCCGCGCGCCCCACATGAGCTGCGTATCGCCTTTGCCAATATCGACCGATCGGGCATCAAAACCCTGTTTGATCGCCTGTCTGCCCTGCCCCCATCTCTGCGCAATGGTCTTGCGAGCGCCCCCCACAGCGCATAGACAAACGGACATCTGTTTTCCTTTCGTGCGAGCGTGACCCATGGCCAAGAAATCTAACCCTGTGATGTGGGTCCTTCTGGGCCTTCTGATCGTCGCCCTGGGCGGGTTCGGCGCATCCAATTTCGGCGGCTCGATCCGGACCATCGGGACCGTCGGCGATGTCGAGATCGGCACGCAAGACTACGCCACCGGCCTGCAGCAGGAACTGCGCGCCTTCCAACAGCAAACAGGAGAGGCCATCAGCTTTGCCCGCGCCCAGGACGAAGGCCTTGATGAACGGGTGCTGGCCCAACTGATCGCCCAAGCCGCTTTTGACGCCGAAGCGCGCGACCTTGGCGTTTCCATCGGCGATGCCAACCTGCGCAACGAAATCCTCGCGATGCCGCAATTCCGCGGCCTTGACGGCAATTTTGACCGCGACACCTATCGCTTTGGCCTCGAAAACGCCGGGCTGTCCGAGGGTCAGTTCGAAGAAGACGTGCGTGCCGACACCGCGCGGTCCATCCTGCAAGCCTCTGTGATCGCCGGCATTTCCGCACCACAGGCCTACTCGGAAACGGTCACCGCCTACTTGGGCGAACGCCGCGATGTGTCCTGGTCCTTGCTCGACCGGGGCGACATCACCACGGGCCTGCCCGTCGCCTCTGACGCCGATCTTCAAGCCTTTCACAGCGACAACGCCGACCGCTTCACCCTGCCCGAGGCCAAGCGCCTGACCTACGCGTGGGTCACGCCGGAGATGATCATCGACACGGTGGAGGTCGACGAGGCCGCGATGCGGGAATCCTATGACGCCGCCATCGACCAGTTCAACCAACCAGAGCGCCGCCTTCTGGAACGTCTGGTGTTCGGCAACGAGGCCGATCTGACCGCCGCCAAAACGCGCATCGACGCCGGTGAGGCCACGTTCGAGGATGTGGTGGCCGAACGCGGATTGGACCTGACCGACATCGACATGGGCGATATGGACCGTGACGCGCTCGGTGAAAACGCCGATGCGATCTTTGCCGCGGATGTAGGTGCCGTTGTGGGCCCGCTGCCGACCTCGCTCGGCCCCGCGCTCTTCCGCGTCAATGCCATATTGTCGGCACAGGAAACCAGCTTTGAAGACGCCCAGAGCTTCCTGCGCACAGAACTGGCCGCCGACCGCGCCCGCCGTGTTCTCAACCAGATGATCGACAGCGTCGATGACCTGCTCGCAGGCGGCGCCACGATAGAGGACGTCGCCGAGGAAACCGAACTCCAGCTTGGCACTCTCAATTGGTACCCCGGCGTGACCGACGAGATCGCAGGTTACGGTGATTTCCGCCGTGCCGCCGCCGCCGTGACGCAGGCCGATTTCCCCGAAGTCATCACGCTGGAGGATGGCGGCATCTTCGCCATGCGCCTTGATGAGATCCTCCCCCCCGCGCTGCAACCTTTCGAAGAGATCCGCGACGCGGTTGAGGCTGCCTGGACCGCGCAATCCATCGTCGACACCCTGCGCGACACCGCAGAGCCGCTGGCCAACCGTTTGGGCGCCGGGGAAAGCTTTGAGGATGTGGGCCTGACCATTGACGGCGCGCAGGCCCTGACCCGCCGGTCTCTGGCCGGTGAAACCCCGCCGCAATTCGTTGAAATCGTG